>JAHFDV010000107.1 GCA_023248815.1 Myxococcales bacterium | reverse complement strand
TCCTCGCCTCGATGCGCTCGCAGTTCTGGCGCGAGCATGCGCGACTCTTTCGCGGAAGGCAGCACGTGCGGATCGATCTGCGTCCCATCGCCAAGCAACACGCGAAGGTGATCGCGGGGCACCTCCTCGGAGAGAAGGGAATCGACGAGATGCTCGTCGAGAGCATCGCCGATCAGGCCGCAGGCTCTCCGCTCTTCGCCGAAGAGCTCGCGCGTCTCGCAGCGCGCGGAAAAGATGCGACCGGCGCGACGACGATCGAAGCGGCGATGCAAGTGCACCTCGATGCGCTCGACGAGAAAGCACGCGATGCAGCGCTGCGTTTCTCGGTGTTCGGCCTCCACGGCTGGGAGGCCGGGCTCGGGGCGCTCGGGATTGCTGAGCCGCTGGAGGCATTGCGTTCCCTCGCCGCTTCCGACTTGCTTCAAGAGCAAGCGAGCTCGTCGTTCGCGGGAACGCGTCAATTCGCCTTCAAACACGCCATTTTGCGTGAGGTCGCCTACGCGTCGCTGAACGATCAAGCTTTGCGCAATTGTCACCGTGACGCGGGCAAATGGCTCGCGACGGTGGGTGAAGACGACGCTGCCGTCGCGCGCCATCTCGAGCTCGGCGACGAGAGTGTCCTTGCTTCGGGCTACCTCGAACGCGCAGCGCGGCGTGCGCTTGCCGCCCACTCGCTTCGCGCTGCGGTCGACATGTCCGAGCGCGCGCTTGCCTTCGCCGAGACGCGCGAGACGCGCTTCTCGCGCGCGCAGCTCCTCGACGAGGCCTGGAGCCGACTCGATGCACGCGCCGCCGAACGCGAGAGCGCCGTGCGCGAAATGGAAGCGAACGCGGACGACGACGCCGGGCGAGTGCGCGCTCGAGGGTCGCGATTGCGCTTCGAAGACGCGCGCGGTGGCACCGTTTCGACGAGCGCCGATCTCGAATCGGTGCGCCTCGAAGCCAAGAAGATTGCTCTCTATGACGAAGAAGCGCGTTCTGCCGCCGCGCTCGCCAATCGCTACGCGTTCGCTGGTGAATTCGAAAAGGCAGCGACTGTCGCCGATGATCTCGAACGCATGAGCGAAGAATCGAAGCTTCCGACCGCAGCGATCGACGCGTGGCAGACGCGCGCCGTCATCGCGCAAGCGCGAGGTGAGGTCGGAAGGGCCCTCGATGCGCGCCATGCCGCGGTGCGCGCTGCCAATCAGGCAGGCCTCGTAGCGCGCGAGGCGACGCTACGAATCAACGTGGGCTTCGCGCTCACGACCGTCGGAGCGAAAGACGACGCCAAGCGCTCGCTCGAGCATGGAATTTCGCTCGCGCGCTCGATCGGGTCGGAAGGCACGCTCCGCCACGGGCAGATGCTGCTGCTCTCTTGGGCTGCGACGTTCGGAAAAGATCCTTCGGTCGACGCGCTCCTCGAGGATCCGCGCCGAGTCGCAGAGACGGCGATCTCGGGGAGCTGGACGCCGCACGACCGCGAGACGCTCGGAGTCCTTTTTTATCGCGGCATGGAGCTTCTCGCGCTCGCGAAGAACGCTCTCCTCGAAGACAAGCGCGTGCACTTCGAGAACGCTCGCACGCTTCTTTCAATCGCTTCAAGAGGCTACGAAGCGACCCAAATGCTCGACGTCGTTCCCGTTGCGCTCGGCCTGCTCGCGACGGCGGAGCTGGCACTCGGGGACCCCGCCGCAGCGACTGCTGCAGCGTCGCGGGCTGCGTCTCTCCTCGACGAGGGTTCGCCTAGCCTTCTCAACGAAGCGCCCATTTATCTAGTACTCCACGATCTCGCACTCGCGGCGGGCGACGAGACGCGAGCGCGTGCGGCAGTTGCGCGTGGCCTCCCCCGTTTGAAAAAGCGCGTCGACGATCTTGCAGATACTCCCTATGCCGACGCGTTCGTAAAGGAGATCGCGTCGAACGGTGAGCTTCTGCGGCTCGCGCAGCGCTATGGCCTATCGCTCGGAGAGCTTCGCGCCTATCGGCCAGAAACTCTGGCGCGCTCGAGCACATCGTAAAGCGCCGACGCGCTCTCTTGCCAGGAGATGGGCCCCGTCGCGGCGACGGCTTTCGAATTCCACTCGCGATCGATGGCGCGGATCAAGGCGCGCTCGAGCGCTTCGGCATCACGCGGGGGCACGAGGAATCCATTTTCGCCATCGCGTACGACATCCGGGATGCCTCCGACATTCGTCGCAACGACGGGACGGCCGCTCGCCAATGCTTCGAGCACGACGTTGGGCGTCCCTTCGTTGTAGCTGGGGAGGCAAAACAGCGACGATGCACCATGCCATTCGGCTACTTCACTCAACGGAACGGCGCCAGGAACACGGACGCGGTCCGGATGACGTTCGGCGAGCGCGTCGGCTTCTTTCTTGAGCGCGCCGTCTCCGAGAAAGGCGAACGCGACGTCGTTTCGCGATTCGAGAATCCTTTTTGCGGCAGTGAGCAACTCGACGAAGCCTTTCGCGGCCTCGAGCCTTCCGCAGAAGACAATCCAGCGCGCGGCATTCTTACCTTCGCGAACGAGCTCCTTCTTCGCCTTCACCGCCTCTCGATCACGCTCGAAAAATAGCGCCTTGTCGACGCCGTTCGGGACGAGATGGATGTGATCTTTCGGGACGCCGAGCCCCTCGAGCTCCGACGAAAGCGCGCGCGACACCGAGACGAGCGCGCTTGCCCGCGGAAGCACCGCGCGCATGAGCGGGCGCGCCGTTCTCATCTTGGCGACGATGTTCAAGTCGGAGCCATGCACCTTCACGACTACGGGGCGCTTCACCAGTGCGCCGAGGAGGACGGCCGCGCAGCCGTCGGGATACGCCCACGTACCGAGGATGACGTCTGCCCACTTTCCGAGGCGAAGATAGGGCGCGAGCGACGCCGCGTAGAGTCCCAGATTCAGAGCGGCGGCCTTCGGCGCGTAAAGCTGCCGTAGATAGCGTGTATCTATGCCGTGAAGGTTGTCGCTCGTGGGAAGCGCCGCGAGCTTTTTCGCACGCGCGGGGAATCCCGTCGTCTCCGCGAAGGGCACGTAAGGAATTGCTTCGAGAACCTTGAGGTCGACGAGGTCTTTCAGTCGCTCGAATTGCTGGCGATTGAAGGGGCTCGAGAGCGGCTCGAGTCGATTCGGAAAGATTTTGGTGACGGCAAGAACGCGCATCGGGCTGTCGGACCTCCAAGCAGGAACTGCTTCTCGGCAGATCTCGAAGATACCCCACCTCCACCTCGCGCGGAGGCGGTAAGCTCCTCGGGTCTCGATGCGCGTCGTTCACGTCGTCCAATCGCTTGGAATGGGAGGCCAAGAGCGGCTCATTCTCGACTTCTCGCGCGAGCTCCAGAAGCGCGGACACGATCCCATCGTCGTATCGATGAGTCCGGGTGGCGCGCTGCGCTCGGAGTTCGAGGGCATTCGCGTCGTCGACGTTCCGCGAAAGCAGGGATTCGATCCGATCATCATCGCGCGCCTCTCGAAGCGTATTTCGGAGCTCAAGCCCGACGTCGTGCACACGCACAACCCTTCCCCGCTTTGCTACGCAGTGCCTGCGGCGCGCGCGCTCGGCATTCGGCGTATCGTCCACACGAAGCACGGTGCGAGCGTCTATGGCGCCAAATCGATCCGCGTGGCGCAGCTCTCGACCCGCATGGTGACCGCATTCGTCGCCGTCTCGGACAAGACGCGGCAACAGGCGCTCGACAAGGAGCGGCCGTCTCCGAAAATCACGCACGTCATTCCCAACGGTATCCCGCTCGAAAAGTTCAAACCCGACGGGAATGCGCGCATCGCGATGCGCAAAGAGCTCGGGATCTCGGATGGCGCGTTCGTCGTTGGTTCGGTCGGCAGGCTCTTCCCGGAGAAGGGCTACGACATGCTGATGCGTGCCCTCGCGCCGCAGCTCGGGCCCCATTTCATCATTGTGCTCGCAGGTGAGGGTCCCCATCGCAGCGTCATCGAGGCGGCGATTCCGGAAAAGGTGAAGCCGTTCGTCAAGCTCGTGGGGCTTCGCCGTGACGTGCCGAATCTCCTCGCAGGGCTCGATCTCTTCGTCCTTTCTTCGCTATCCGAGGGGCTTCCGCTCGTCGTTCCTGAAGCGATGGCGGTTGGCCTCCCCATCGTCGCGACGGCAGTCGGTGGGCTGCCCGAGGTCGTCCCGAAAGAGGTCGGCTATCTCGTGCCTTCGCAGGACGAAGCCGCGTTTCGCGAAGCCGTGCTCAAGGTTTACGAGACGCGTGAAGGTCGACTCATCATGGGCGCTCATGCACGCTCGCTCGCTCTCGAGCAGTATTCGATCGGACGGATGACCGATCGCTATCTCGCGCTTTATAAATAGGACGCGCTTCGAATCATGATCCCGCTCTTTCCCGTCACGAGTGTCGGTGTAACGGCCGGTGCAAGCGCCGGCGTGGTCGACAACGTCGCCGAGATTCGGAGTGACGACGGCTCGGTCTCACGACGCGGAGCCGTGTTCGAGGGGCTCAACGCGACCCTCAGTTTTCGTAGCCAAAATGCGCGGGGCGACACGCTCACGCTCTTCACCAACGCGCGCGGGCAATACTTCACCCGGTTCGACGGGCAAGGGTCCGACATCACGGGCACGGCATCGATCACCGGCGCGGGGCGACTCCGGCTCGGCGCTTTCACGCAGGCCGAAGTCCAATTTTCGTCGAACATCTCGCAGGCGATTTCGCAACGAACGGGCGACGGTGCCCTCGCGCAACGGCTCGATCCCCTGAGCCTCAACACGACCTACACCTACTCAGACGTCTCGGCGACGATCTATCAGGAGCTCGCGAAGTTCTGGCGCCTCACCGCTTCGACCGGCGTGACGGTGACGACGGTGATCGATGCACCACCCATCCTCCTCGGAAATGGTCTTCAGCTCGATCGCCGCGGCATCGACGGCGTTGCTTGGAACAATCGTGTCTCTCTCATTCGGACACTCGACGCGCGTTCGAGTGGAGACGTCGCCGTCACTTATCGAAAGCTCAGTGCGCCGTATTCGATCGACGCGTTCTCGGTACCGCCGCGAATCGGTCCGCCGCAAGACGTTCATCAGCTCACACTCGATGTAGGTTACACACGAGCATTGACCGATCAGTGGCAATCGCTCTCACGCGCCGGCGTGTCGGCGACGACCCCAGCCGTTGCCGATCCTGATCAGCGTCCCAACGTGTTCCCGGTGCTCAGCCAGGTGTTCAATTACGTGGAGGATCGCTACTACGCGACGATCGGCGCCAACCTCAGCTACTCGGCGATCGTTCCCCGCCTCGGCACGGGCCCGCTCTTCACGGCGACCGCTGGCCTCGCGGGGCAGCCCTTCACCGAGCGCAAGTGGAAGAACACCGTCTTCGCCTTCTCGGCCAGCGCGACCTACTCGTCGACGGACAGCATCGCAGGTCAGAGCTATTCGATCTTCGGTGCGGGCGCGACGCTCGAGGCGCGCTACCCCTTCACGCGGATCCTCGCGGCGCATGCCGGCGTCGACTCGTTCGTATCGAGAAGCGATTCGAATCAGCCGAACGTCGACGCGATCGTGAGCGTGCGCAACACCGTCTTCGTCGGCATCAGCGGCTATTGGTCGAACGACGGTGCGCCCATACCTTTGAACGGAAGAACGATCCCCCGGTAAAACGGCCTCATCGTCGCCCGCACATGACGGAAGGCGCGCGACCTCCGCGGCCACTCCTTTTCAGAGGGCCGATTTGCTCAGAGCACGCAATCGGCTCAGAGAACCAGAGCGTGCGGGTTTGCGCCGAACGGCGTGCCAGGAACTTTGGCGACGGCCGCGAGATACGCGTAGAACTCTTTGATGCCGGGCGTCGATGCGCCGTAGGTCGACTGGTCCGACACTTTGCCCGTCGTTCCCTGCTTCACGTATTTGCCGAAGACGGTGGGCGTGAGGAACGGAATATGGTCGCCGCGCGGAGAGCGGCCGAAGTCGCCGTAGACCGCCGTCACGACGTTGTAGCCGGTGAGCGTCATCATGCGATCGAGGAAGACGCGCAGCGGATTGATGACACGCGAGGTCATGCGGCTGCGTGAGTAGGTGCCGTTGAGCGAGCCGCCTGCGCCGACTTGGTGGAAGTCCCACGGCACGATGTCCGTGTCACGCGCGTCCATCAAACAGACGACGTTGGTTCCGGCGCGAATCATCAGCTCGGCCGCGGCGAACTTCGTCGCGAAGGCCGTCGTGATGCGCATGTCTCCCGCGGGAAGCCCATAGGCTTTGGCGAGCTCGTCGAAGGAGAAGGGCTTCACGGGCTTCTTCAGCACTTCGAGGCTCGAATCGAGGCCGTTCTGCACCGCAGCGAGCGATGTCGGGCTGTCTTCGAGTTGACGCTGCGAGAGCGCCTTCGCCGTATCGATACCCGTCGTCGCAATGGCACGATCGGGGACGCGCGGATCAGGCGTGCCGCCTCCAAGCGCATTGATCGCCGTCTTCATGTCGGTGATGTGCTGGAGCGAGGTGCCGTTCACGGCGGGGGGATAGGCGCCCGGGAAACCGCTTCGCGAATCGCCGCCGAGGTACACCGCTTTCAGCGCGGAATTTCCGCCGATCGCATTGGCGAAATTGAGCAGGTAATTGTTACCGCCACCTTGAAGGAGCGCGGTCTCGACCGAGAAGTGCGATGTAATTCCATGACGCACTCCGATGGCGGCCATGTGATCCAGCGCGAGCTTGGGCATCGTGCCGATAGTGCTCTTGTCCGTGAAGACGCCGTTGCCGACATTGAGCACGTTGCTATTCGTCACGTTGAAGATGCCGTTCGAGAGGAACGAGTCTGCGCTTCCGAAGAGGGAGTTGTATCCACCTTGAAAGTACACGCAGACGACGGCGGTCTTTTCAGCGGCGAGCGCCTCGCCCATCGGTCCGAGAATTCGACCACCAGCCATCGCGCCACCGGCAACGGCGGCGCCCTTCAGAAACTTTCGTCGCGAGAAGTCCATTCGATCTTGCTCCTTCTAGTTCCGAGGCCGGCTCAGTAAGTGGCGAATCCTGCAGCCGAGAGAACGGCCGCACACGTGTACGCCCAGCGCCTGCGCGCATCTTTCTCCGCAACCGTGTTCACGACGGCGTTGTTGGCGCAGGCAGAAATCTCGGTGGGGTTCGGCGTACGACTCCAGAACTTTCGCTCCATCGCCGTGCACGCGGCGGTCGCCGTATCTTGCGCGGGCGCCGCTGCGAACTCGGCGGGGGTCGCCGTGTAGGTCAGACAAGCTTCGAAAGCGACTTCGTACATGGCGATCGTGGAAACGGCGTTGCTCGAGGGTTCATCGTACCAGCGAATCGGAGCTGCGCCGAACGTGTCCGCGAGGCTCGTCAGCGACGACGAGACATCGACGTTCATCACGCGTTTGATCTCGGAGCCGATGACGTCGAACGGCTTGATGCGGAGGCGGTTTTTTCCCGCTTCTTCTGCCGTAGCGCCGACGTCGACGCTCGTACCTTCGAATCCTTTGTAGGACTTCGGCGCGCACGCGTTGGCTTGGCCCGTGAGCCCGCCGTGCGTCGAACAATCGTCGGACGTTTGCACGACCGCGCCGTCGGCGCAGGTGACTTCGGTACCGGGGCCGCCGGGGTTGTCGCCGCCGCAGTTTCCGTCGGAGCTCTCGAGGCAGGAGGAAGAGCTACTGCAACCAGAGAGCGCAACGAGAGCGACGGCGCCGAGCGCGAGAAGATGAGTGCCGATAAAGGTTTTCATTGGCAGAAGCTCCCGTCTTTCGCGACCGTTGCAATGGCACTCTGGACTGCGCCGGTTTGCGCGAAGTTCGTCATGCAGCGATCGAAGAGTTGCGCTTCGCACTTGTTCTCGACGCGACCGTAGAGAAACTGGAATGCCAGGCGACACGTGCGGAACTTGAAACTGTCGGAAGCGACGAGCGTCTCGAGGAGCTGCTTGTCGTCGCTGACTTGCGTATCCAAGAGTGGCTGCGGGCCGTTCGCTTGGGGCTGGAACGAGACGACATCTGCCTTCGTGACCTTGAGGCTCAATACCTTCGCCACGCGATCGAGGCCGTACCAGCTCTCGAAGTGACAGCCACGGCACGCTTCGGCTTGGCGACCCGTCGCACTGACGTCGGCTTCGGGAGCGTTCGTGCTGGCAACGAGCTCGAGGCCCGTGACGTTGTTGAGGATGTGGTACGCGGCCGAGAGGCGAATGCCCGCGGGCTCGTTGCCGGCGTAACGACGCATCCACGCGTCCGTTCGGAAGTAACCGAGACCGTCGGCCTTCGGCGTCACGCGCGGGATGCCGGACTTGTCACCTTCGGCAACAGCGACGTCGTATGGGCCGACGAAGAGCTGCTTCCAGGGCTCACCTTTTTCGAGCACGTATTTGGCGAGGTAATAGGTGACGTCTTGCGCCGCCGTCATGCCGGGGCCGTTGTTGAACTGTGAGTTCGTGAAGCGTGCGAAGCGCTCGATGAACTTGGGGCTCGCGATCATCTCGTCGATCTTCGTCTGAGGATCGCCGGACATCATCTCTGCGCTCGGGCTCTCGCCGTACATCGCAATCGATAGACGAAGCGCACAACGCTCGTGGACCTCGGTGAGATCTTCATCCGCGGCCTTGGCCTTGGACGATCGCAACGCAAGCGCGGCTGCGCCTACGGCGACGATGCCGGCGAGCCAGCGTGAGTGACGGAGGAAGTTCATTCGCTGCTTCTCCTTGGAATCTCGAGCCCTCGTCTCTCGGAGTGAGAAACGACTACGTCCTAACTGTGCAACGCCCGTACCATTGCGCCGTTGCGCGCAATTGTCATCGCTTCGCGCATCGCTACGGAGAATTAGGTAGTTGGCGCTCGCACTGGTTTTCGAGCGATCCAGCCCAGCATGGACGCCGAAACAAGTCGTTGGATCCGAAGTGATCCACTTCGAGCGCTCTCAGAAGAACGAGAGGCCGACGGTGATGCCGGGGTATCCCGCGCGGAACGTGAGCGCGGTCGACTCGCTGAAGTGATAGCGCGCACCGACGGCACCGACGATGTCGACGAAGATGGGTCCCCCGCACGCGCCTTCGCAATCATAGAAGCCGTGGTTGAACGCAACGCCGAGCTCGGGGAAAACGGACCAGCGCTCGTGCACGAAGAAGTTCCACTGCATGGTGACGGGCACCGAGAGGAACGCGCCGCCTTCGCGGAAGTAGTAACCGCGAACCCGCTGCGTGTAGCCGAGGAACTGCAGCTCGGCGCCGACACCGAGCGCGAGGTTGTTGTTGATGGAAGGGATGGGGCCGTTTTTCATCAACGCGAAGTTGAAGCGCGCGCCGACACCGACGCTGCGATACCAACCGACGATGAGGTGCGGCTCGATCTCGACGACATAGTTCGGGTGGTCGCCCGGATGCTTGATCGTGTCGTCGGCGTGTGCCGATGGAGCGAACAGCGTCGCACTGAGTGCGAGAGCGGTGACAACGATGGCGCTTCGATTCATGAGACACATCCTATCAAGAGAGTGCGCACTTCGCGTCACTCGCGGTCGCGCTAGTGCACGACGGAGACCAAGCATCGAGTCTCGAAAAGTCTCGAGGATCCGCAAACTGCGAGAATCGAATCCCAGCATTCGCGCCACGCCAAAGGCAAAAACGCTACGCGTAGAGACGTTCGCGCAGAGCCTTGAAAACGAGCCCCAATCGGGCGCCGCGAGAGGGCGCCAGCGAGGTCGCGCAAACCGTAAAAATCGGCGATTGACCCGGCCGTAGCATTCGCCTATATGTCGGAACCCTCGCGGGAGTAACTCAGTGGTAGAGTGCCACCTTGCCAAGGTGGACGTCGAGAGTTCGAATCTCTTCTCCCGCTCCAAAAGAGCAACGCGAAGTATCCCAGGCAGATTGAGCCGGTTGAACCGAAAGGTCAGCCGGCTTTTTCTTTGCCCTCCCAAACTTTTGAAGCGCCCTCCCATGCACCCTCCCATTTTCCAAAGAGGACGTGGACCTTGGCTAGTCCCGCTCTTTGCTCGGCACCGTTCACGGTCGAATAGTGATGCTGCATTGTCTCGGTGAGGTGTCCCGAGATTGAACGCGTCACGAGATCACTCACGCTCGCGGCGCGAGCAAGATCGTTGAACGTCCGTCGGAGGCCGCGCGCGGTGAATTGCTTCCCGAGTTTGATCTCCTCCGCCACTTCGGCGAGTGGCTTGTTCAGGACCGCGCCCGAACGGTAGCCGCCCGTGATTGCGGGGAAGAGCAGGTCCGAGTCCTGCTGCTCTCCCGTCCGCAGTTGCGTCGCGACATGCCAGCGAAGAGCGTCGACGGCCTCGGGAGGAAGGTCGATCGCGTATCTTCGCTTTTGCTTCGTCGTGTTCATGACGTCTTCGCCGAGTGAATGAGAACGACGAACGAGCAAACGTCCTTCTTCCCACTTCACATCCGCGTCCGGTCCTCTTCGCCTGAGAGGGCGAAGAGACGACGGACGCAAGCCAGTGAGCAGACCCAAGTAGACCATCGCAAAGTGTTCGGGATGCAGTCCCCTTAGCTTCGTGAGGAATGGCGCCACCCAGGTACAGATAAACGCGCGGGGGCCTAATTCCGAGCGCGGTTTCGTTCTGCCGGGTAGTCGTTCTATCGGGTGAGGGAGCCGGTCCCTTCCAAAGGACTTCGGCGATCAGGCCGGGCTGCTGCCCTCTATCCGACGACGAGTCGCCAGGGCCGCAACGATTGAACGCATGAAACCAACACAAGTTTCCGAACTTGGACCCCTCCACGTTCGCGAGCGTATCACGCGGCAAACATGCTCCGATACGTGACTGTAGTCATGGATGGTGATGTGCGCCGCTGCGGGATGCGGGCATCGATTCTAAAAATTCGACGTGCGCTCGTACGAATTATCGAGCTCGCCGGAAAACTTTCATTTCACCGGATACAAATACTTTCGAGAGCTGAACCTCATCGAAAGGAACCAATGAACAAGACAACCCAGAAAAGAGTGAAGAAGATACTTATGCTCGACGCCCTACAGAAAAACGAGAGAGACCGCGAACGGGCGTTGCGCCTGAGAGAGTGGCGAGACGACCTGATTCGCGCGCCACCTCGATCAGCAACTTGGGCGCTCGCGTGTGATTGAGACCCTCCCATTGACCCTTGGGAGGTTCTCACCTCGGAGTACCACCGGAAAATGGCCGGATTCTCACTTACGGGACAACCCTCCCATGGCGCCGTTCGCGGCTTTGCCTATGCCGTCGATGATTGCGCAGTAGCGACGCCTGCACCTCGCGTCTTTGGGCCAATGGTTGAGGGTCAGAGAGAAACGGCGACAAGCGGCGGGCGACCGTCGATCAATTGAGCCACCCTTTTTATAAAAATTACGAATCGACGAGTGTCGTTATAGCTCCGTCAAAGGAGCAAAGATGAAAGGCACAATAAAAGATGACGGCGGATCGTTCACAGTAAGCGAACCGTGTTCAAAACACGTTTCGTGCGAATTTGAGGTCGAAGGGCAAGGATATTCGGAGGACGAAGCGGATCAGGATGCAAAGGAACAGCTTCGGCGACATTGGTTAGGACCGTTCGCTTAGTCTGGGAAGATCGCCTCGAATGGGATCTCGATCGGCGGCATACAGCGCGCAAATCCAGCATGCTCGGCAAATCGTCGCGCGCATCCCGAGAGTCGTGGCCTGGCTGGTTCGTCCTGAATCTCTCGCAAAGTTCGTCCAGCGAGACACGCACGCCGCACCTCCATCCTCCTGGACCGAACGTGATATCCAACCGAAATGGGGACGGAGCCTTGGTTCGACGACCTGCGGGATCATCTTCTCGAGTACACGGTCGGTCTGGCGACGGACACAGAGGACGGCAAGTTCGACGGTGCGCACGGGTCGGGGAGTGGCGTGTGCATTCAAATCGATGGTCGATTTTTCATCGCGACGGCGGCACATAACCTCCTCGACGCTCGTGGGAAGGTGCTCCCACTCGACCGCATAAACATCGTGGGCCACAGTTCCAGCATTCACCGGCCCGCAATAATCAGAGCTGGGGTCCACGGCGGCGGTCCGCGCGACGACGAGGATCTCGCCTGGCTCGAGATTCCGAGAGCGACACGCACCATGGGGTGCCGGTTTCTATCTCTCGAGAGGGTAGTTCCCAATACAGGTTACCGGACGGGAGCTGCAATCGTTCTCGGCTGTCCCGCAATGCTTCGCGTCGCTGGAGTTCATCAGGACGGCAAGCCAACGATTGAGCTCAAGTCGTACATCGCCACGGCTGTGCCAATTCCGGACGGCGAGATAAAAGGAACCCCTGAGCGTGACAGGAAACTGTATCTGCGCTGGGAGAGGAATCCCGTCGACGTGAACGGAGAGACGTTTATCCAGCCGGAACCCCCGGGCATGAGCGGCTGCGGGATCTGGGGCATCGTCGACCCGAATACGAGCGGCTGGTCTCCATCCAAATCCTTCCTCGTTGCTATCGACTATGCGTGGGAGCGCAAAAAAGTGGACTACCCGTACATAATCGGGTTTCAAATTCAGGAATGGCTGAGGCATGTAGCGGACGATCTGCCGGAGCTTCGCAAGGAGATCGATGCGCATCGGAATAAGCATGTCATCGGCTGAAGACGGTGGGCGCGGCGATGCGTTCCGAATGTTCCAGACGTCGCTGACCGCCATCGTTGATGAGGGCGCGCGGCGAGAAGAATTTCCGCGCACCTCTGCCCGCGATCTAACTCCCTAGACTAAAGGTCCGCGCTATCGGGTCGCGACGCACTGTGGGCGTTGCTGGCCGAGGTGAGTCTCCAAAGTTGAATCCTGCGAACGTCTTAGCGAGCTGGAGACGTGTGGGGGCGATACAGTTGTCGGATGGGTGGGGACGAAGCAGGCAGTGAGCAAAAGAAGCCCGAGGTGAGCAGGTTCGCGATTCACCGCGTAGTAGACGACGGGTAGCTTCAACGCAGTGTCGCAGGCTCTCACCGCCATTACATGTATCTACTGCAAGCAGGTGGGGCCCCCGTCGCGCGAGCACATCCTTGCGCGCTCGTTAAGCGGAAGCGCGACGGCGTGGATCGATTGCCTGGCGTGCAATCAGTCGAGACTTTCCCCGCTGGACCAGGCCGTCGCAGAGCGCTCCCTCATCGCTCTCATTCGGAGCGCACTCACGCCTTCTTCCTCGTTTGATGTCCAAGTCGCGGGGGATCACTTCCTCTACGATGCCGAGCGAGATCTTTTCGCTGAGGTAAAGGTCGTGAACGAGCTACGCGGGGTCCTTTACCCCCAAATCCATTTCAAGCTCGCCACAGGCGCCGCGATAATAGTCGCCGAGAGTAGGGATGCGTTGAGCGGTCTAGTTGGGTTCCTGGACAAGCGCGTCGATGCACAGGACCTCGAGACCATCCATGTGAAGGTCGGGCCCAGCGACAGGTGTACTACGACACGGTTGGTGCTGCGTCGAAAGGGAGAAGGCTTCCTTCGTGTTGAGCGGGCAGGCGACGAGAGCCGGATCTGGCCGATGCTCTATAGGGCGTGGCCAAAGCTTCGTTCGGACATTCTCGGGGACGCAATCGCTGTCGTGGCGAAGATCGAGCAACCGTCGATTGAGATGAACGTCAGCTTTCGACCGGATGATACCTTTCGAGCGGTGGCCAAGACTGCGTTCAACGTACTTGCCGCGGACCTCGGTGTTGAACTCGCCCTGCGTCCCGAGTTCGATCCGATTCGGGAGTACATCCTAGGAACCGACATTCGGCACGCTGATGTGACGGCGGACGACATCGCCGTTGATTTGCGTTTCGTGCAACAGGTTCCGCGAGGTGAAGCGCCCCTCGTACCTACCGATCAACACGCGGTGACAATTACTTACCAGCGTCCAAAACTCTGGGCCTATGTGACGCTCTACGGGGAGCACTCGTTCGTAGTAAGCCTCGGAACCATCGACCTGCCAGAATCGGTGCTCGTTTCGCGCGAGTTCTCAA
>JAHFDV010000440.1 GCA_023248815.1 Myxococcales bacterium | reverse complement strand
ACTGCCGTCTCGATGCCGAAGATTTCACCCGTGCGCTTGCCGATGAAGCGACACTTGCGGTCCTCGTCGAAGACGAGACAAGCCTCTTCGAGCTTCTCGAGAAGCGCCTGCAACGCCAAGAATCCGAATCGCTCGGGGTCCATGAGATTTTCGCGTCGCTCGAGAGCTTAGAGGGTAGGTCCTGGGGCCTTGCCGCACGCCTTCGCGAAGGCCTCTTTGTCGCTCGCGCGCTCGAGCGCCGCCTCGTACGTGACCTTGCCGGACTTCACGATTGTTTCGAGCGCCATGTCGATCGTCTGCATGCCGTGAGCACGCCCGGCCTGCATCGCGCTCGCCATTTGGAACGTCTTTCCTTCGCGAATCATCGCCGAGATGCCCGAGTGCGCGACGAGGATCTCGAGAGCTGCCATGCGACCCGCGCCATCGGCGGTCTTGAGCAGTTGCTGCGAGACGACACCCGCAAGACTCTCGGCGAGAAGGCCGCGAACCTGCGGCTGCTCGTCCGCGGGGAACGAGTTGATGATGCGATCGATCGTCGCGGGAGCGCTGTTCGTGTGGACCGTCGCGAAGACGAGGACGCCGAAGCTAGCCAATTGGAGCGCGAGCTTCATCGTTTCGGGACCGCGGAGCTCGCCGATGAGAATGACGTTCGGATCTTCGCGCCCCGCACTGCGAATCGCCACGGGAAAGCTCGGCGCATGAATGCCGACTTCACGATGCGTGATCTGGGCCTTGTTCGGCGTGTGCACGAACTCGACGGGATCTTCGATCGTGAGGATGTGGCACGCGCGCGTGTCGTTGATGTGATTGAGCATACCCGCGAGCGTCGTCGACTTGCCCGAGCCCGTCGGGCCCGTGACGAGCACGAGACCCGTGAGTCGCTCGGAAAGCTTCTTCACGATCTCGGGTGTCCCGAGTTGCTCGAGGCTAAGAATCTTCGTCGGAATCGTTCGGAAGACCGCCGCGAGCCCAGTCGCTTTCTGAAAATAATTCGCGCGAAAGCGGGCCTTCGTCCCGTAGCCGTACGCAAAGTCGAGATCGAGGTCCTCACGGATCGTCCGTTCTTGTTCGGGCGTCGTGATCGAGAAGAGCAGCTCCTCCATCTCGTCTTGCGTAATCGGAGCCTCGCGCAATGGGACGAGGTCTCCACGGATACGTCCGAGCGGCGGGTAGTCGACACCGAGATGAAGATCGCTCCCCTTCTTGGCGAGGAGCGCATCGAAGAGATCATGGAGGCTCATGGCTTCTCCGAGGAGGCGAAGGTTTCGGAAGCGCGCAGCGCCGTCTCGCGCGTGATCTTCTTTTGTTTCACGAGCTCTGCGAGCGAGTCGTCGATGCGGATGATCCCGAGGCCCTTTCCGCGCTGCTGAAGACTCGGAATTTGGAACGTCTTGCCGTCACGAATGAGCGACCAAAGTGGAATGTTTCCAGGAAGGAGCTCCGCCGCAGCGGTGAGGCCACCGTCGATCGTCGGGACGAGGCGCTGACTCACGATGAGTCGCAACCCGCCGGCTAGCGTCATGCGCACCTGGCCCTGATCCGCGGGGGGAAAGAGGTCGATGATGCGATCGATCGTCTTCGCGGCACTCGGCGTGTTCATCGTGCCGATGACGAGGTGGCCCGTTTCGCTAGCAGCAACGGCCATGCGAACGGTCTCGGTGTCGCGGAGCTCGCCGACGACGATGACCTCGGGATCTTCACGCAACGATGCTTTCAAGGCGGCCGCGAAGGATCGCGTGTGCGTACCGACTTCTCGCTGACTGAGCAGCGCCTTCTTCGTCGGGTGCATGAATTCGATCGGATCTTCGACCGTGATGACGTGATGCCCGGTGTTCTCGTTGATGAGATTGACGATCGCAGCCAAGGTCGACGTCTTGCCGTGACCACTCGGCCCCGTGACGACGATGAGTCCCTGGTGATGGTGCGTGGCGTCGCCGATTGCCGATGGCAACCCCAGGGACTCGAGTGTCGGGATCTCGCTTCCGATGATGCGGAAGCAGACCTTCAATCCTGTCTGCTGCCGCGCCACGTTGGTGCGTGCGCGCCCGAGCTCAGGATGGATGAACCCGAAATCAGCGCTGCCTTCCGCTTCGAATCGCGCACGAAGACGTGGCGGGAGAATCGCGTTCACGACGGCCTCGACCATGAAGGCGTCGACGGGATCGCCCTGGGGAACGAGCTCGCCCGCGATGCGAAACGCAGAGGGACGGCCCGCGATGATGTGAAGGTCGCTCGCCTTTTGCCGCCGCGCAGACTCGAGCAGACGCTCGTGGAGAAGCGGAGCTGCGGGGGGAAGAGAATTACCGAACCATGGCATTCGATTGGCGTGAGGCGTCGGCGGCGGAACCGTGACGGCCTGAGGCGAAGACGCAAAAGCGTGATCGACCCTGAGCGAATCGGAGGGTCGCAAGGACACTTGCCTCTCGGCAGGGGTCATCGAGGTCGTACGCGGCGCTTGCGGCGTCGGTGGCATCGACATCGGTCCGGGGGGTCGATCCGTCGCGCGACGCGCTCGTGGCGCCATCTCGCGCGCCATCCGACGTGTCGCCTCCGAATCGAGTGTGTCCGTCGGACGTCCGGGAAATTGAACGCGCGCTTCGAGCACGCCCTTCCGATTGTTCACGAAGACCGTGACTTGCCCCGCGGCGGTCTTCGACTTCCACTGAACGTCGTTCTCGGAGAGCTCCTCGACGTAGCGGCTCCCGCCAGACTGCATGACGAACTGGAGGATCTCGTCTTCGGAGAGCACGCCTTGTTCGCGCTCGATGCCCATCGGAGTGTGAATCTCGAGGCGCTCGTTGGCGCGGAGCACGAGAAGCGTGGCCGTAGGATGCGCGAGCGCATTGCGAATGCTGTCCGCGACCTTCATCGTCCGAGCCTCGACCAATCGCGCATCACCCCTTACCTCCTTGGATCAATCTACTGGCGAAAGGCGCTGCTGCCCGCGTAGATCGCGCCTTTTCCGAGGTGCTCGCTGATGCGAAGGAGCTGGTTGTATTTCGCCACGCGATCGGAGCGGCAAAGACTTCCCGTCTTGATTTGACCGGCGTTCGTGGCCACTGCGAGATCGGCGATGAACGTATCTTCCGTTTCGCCGGAGCGATGGCTGATGATGTTGCGGTAGCCCGCGTTCGTCGCCATGCGAATCGTGTCGAGCGTCTCGGTGAGCGTGCCGATCTGATTGAGCTTGATGAGGATCGCGTTGGCGATGCCTTCTTTGATGCCGCGCGAGAGGCGCTCGACGTTGGTGACGAAGAGGTCATCGCCGACCAGCTGAACCTTGTCTCCGATGGCCTTCGTGAGCGAGCCCCAGCTCTCCCAATCGTCTTCGGCGACGCCGTCTTCGATCGAGATGATGGGATATGTCTTCGATAGCTTCTCGTAGATCGCGATGAGCTTGTCGCCCGTGATCGCTTTTTTGTCGAACGTGTACTTGCGTGTCTTCTTGTCGAAGAACTCGCTCGCCGCGCAATCGAGCGCGATCGAGACTTGCTTCTTCGGCGTGTAACCCGCGTCTTTGATCGCGCCCATGATCGCTTCGATCGCGTCTTCGTTCGAGCCGAGGCGTGGAGCAAAGCCACCTTCGTCGCCGACAGCCGTCGTGAGGCCCTTCTTTTTCAGCGAAGAGCGCAACACTTGGAAGATCTCCGCGCCGGCCCGCAATGCCTCGGCAAAAGTCGGAAGGCCGTGCGGCACGATCATGAACTCCTGGATGTCGAGGCCGTTGTCGGCGTGGGCGCCGCCGTTGACGATGTTCATGAGCGGCGTCGGAATCACGCGCGCGGTCGTCCCGCCGAGATAGCGCCAGAGTGGAAGACCGACGACATCTGAACCGGCGCGCGCAACGGCCAGCGAAACGCCGAGAATCGCATTCGCGCCGAGCTTCGACTTGTTCGCGGTGCCATCCGCCTGCAAAAGCACTGCGTCGATCGCGCCTTGATCGAGGGAATCCATTCCAATGATCGAAGGGCCGAGCGTGCGTTGAACGTTGGCGACGGCTTTGAGCACGCCTTTGCCACCAAAACGTTTCTTGTCCCCGTCACGGAGTTCGTTGGCTTCGTGCTCGCCGGTCGATGCGCCGCTCGGCACTGCCGCGCGTCCGCTCCCAGTTTGCGTTTCGACTTCTACTTCGACCGTGGGGTTGCCTCGCGAATCGAGAATCTCTCGTGCGTGGACAGCAACGATTTCGCTCATGAATACGTGTTTACTTTGCTTTGAGCGCGAAAGCACCAGCGTTGTCGGAATCGGTCATTCAAAGGCCGCGAAGTCGCTCGGGAGAGGGGCTTCGGCTTCCTCGAACCGCGGGGGCGATGCGACCTCGACGAGAAGAGCTTCCCAGCGCCGCGACAGATCTTGAAAGTCGCGAACGAGGGGGGCCTTCGGGAGCGCCGCGCGAATCTTGCGACCATATGGCTTGTCGACGAGACGCCTGTCGAGGAGGGCCACCACGCCGAAGTCGTCCTTTCCTCTCAGCAAACGACCGAAGCCTTGCTTCAAAAGGATCGTCGCCGCAGGAACGGAGAGCTTCATGAACGGATTCTCGCCGCGCGCCTCGATCTCACGCGAGCGCGCACGAAGAACGGGATCGGTCGGCACGGCGAACGGCATCTTGTCCATCACGACCAGGCGGAGCGCATGCCCTGGGACGTCGACACCTTCCCAGAAGCCGAGCGTCGCGAGGAGCACACCATTTTTGCTCTTTCGAAACGCCGCGAGAAGGCGCGACTTCGACCCTTCGCCTTGGATGAAGAGCTCACCGCGCCACTTCGCACGAAAGACGCGCGTGGCTGCATTCAAGCCGCGGAAGGAGGTCGTCAAGATCAGCGCGCCACCGCGCGAGAGCTCGGCGAGGTCCAACGAGCGTTGCGCGGACGCTTCGTCGAAGCTCGGAGAAGAGGGCTCGGGCAAGTCATCCGGCACATAGAGAATCGATCGTCGTTCGACGTCGAAAGGCGACGGAAGATGGGTCTCGAGCGCATCCTTCGGGACGCCTAGCTGCTCGCGAATGAAGGTCATCGAAGGCGCGCCCGCAGAGTCGACCCCAGCGAGCGTCGCACTTGCGAGGACGACGGTCGGGATTCGACCAAAGAGATGCTCTTCGAGAATGGGGGCGACCGTCAGTGGGCTCGCGCGGACGATCGGATGCGGACCACTACGATCGATCCAGCGGACTTGCCCTTTGGCCTGCCCGACGTTCTCGAGATCGTGCGCGAGGTCGCTCGCCTTGCGGCGAAAGAGCTGCGCTTCATCGCCCTCGGCGGGCGTGAGCGCCAACGCCAACGACGCATCGCGCACCGCGAGC
>JAHFDV010000439.1 GCA_023248815.1 Myxococcales bacterium | reverse complement strand
GGCCGAGGCAGACGACTTTCGAACGAAAAATCCAGGGCCGGGCCTCGTGGGCCCAACCGATGTCATCACGGCCGCCGATCTCGCTTACTTCGACGTGCGTCTTGGATCCGTCGACTACCCACTCGTCGACCTCGGCCTCAACAAATACGAAATTACCGTCGACACGCCGACCCCCGATAGCCCAGATCTCATCAACGTCGTCCGCCGGCAGCTCGCACTTTCTTGGAAGACCCCACGCTGAGATCGCTATGCCTCGTCGCACGACGGACGACGATGCGTCACAGCCAACGTTTGCGCTTGAACCACGCGACGATGGCGAGACACACGACGAGCATGAAGATGAGCGCAAAGAGATAGCCGTAGCGCCATTTGAGCTCCGGCATGAACTCGAAGTTCATTCCATAGACGCCCGCGATGAACGTCAGCGGCAGCATGATCGTCGACGCGAGCGCGAGCGTCTTCATGACCTCGTTCATGCGATTCGACTGCACGGACAAGTGGATGTCGAGCGCATTCGAGACGAGCTCGCGGCAGCTCTCGACGTGATCCATGGTGCGCACGAAGTGATCGTAGATGTCGCGGAAGAAGGGAATGAGGTCGCCCGTGATGAGCGTGAACTCGCCGCGGGCGAGACGATTCAATACTTCGCGCTGATGGACGGCGATGCGTCGGAACACCTGAAACTTCTGCTTCAAGCCGAACACTTTCTGCAGCACTTCTTGAACTTCTCGTGAGTCGCCACTCTCGAGAATGTCGCGTTCGAGGGTTTCCAACTCCTCTTCGAAGTGTTCGACGACGGGGGTGTAGAGGTCCACCAAGTTGTCGAGCAGGCCGTGCGCGACCCATGCGGGACCCTTCGCGAGCAAACGCGCAGCGCGCGACGGTTCTGCACGCAAGGGTGTCGAGCAGAAGGAGAGAGAGTCGTGAGTGATCACGAAATGCTGCCCAAGTACGATGTCGAGCTCGGCGCGAACGAGCTCGTCGCCTTGGGAGTTCACACCGTGGAAGCGGATGTAAAGGTAGTTGTCGAACTCTTCGAGCTTGGGCGCGCCGGCCTCGGCCCAGATGTCTTCGACAGTGAGTAAGTGCACACCGAAGATCGTGAAAAATTCGTCGGGTGTCTGTTCGCGCTCGAGATCAACCCAGAGATTCGTCTCACGTTCGACGGCCGCGCGAATCGTTGCGAGGTCGCTCGTGATGACGACTTCGTTCCCCTGGAGAATGTACGCCTTCATGACTGCGGCGCGATCCTATCCTGCATTCGGAGGCTCGATCCAGCGCACATCGGCGCGAGCGAGCCAAGTCCTCTGACGACGCACGAAGATGCGTGTCGATTGCACGACCTTCGGTAGCAATTCTTCGCGGGAGAGCTCGCCGCGCAAAAACGCCGCAACCTCGCGGTAGCCCACCGACTCCATCGCGCGGGACTTTCCGAAGCCCTCTCGCTCGAGCCGAGACACCTCTTCGATCCAGCCATTTTCGAGCCAATATCGCGCGCGCTCATCGATGCGTTTCGTGAGAACGGCGTCCGGATAACGCACGCCCACCAGGCGATGCGGAATGCGCGCCTCGCGAAAGCCGTGTTCCTCATGAAGCGCAGTCATCGTGCGGCCCGTCAGTTCGAATACTTCGAGCGCGCGGCTCACGCGAACGAGATCATTCGGATGAAGGCGCTTCGCGGATTCGGGATCGGCCGCTTGGAGCTCGCGATGAAGCGCTTCGTTTCCTTCGCGTGCGGCGAGATCACGATGGCGCCTTCGCGCTTCAGCGTCCGCCTTTGGGCCTTCGGCGAGTCCATAGAGTACGGCGCGCTGCCAGAGGAACGTCCCCCCAGCGAGGATCGGTCTCTTTCCGCGTGCGCGGATGTCGGCGAGCACTTCATCGGCGAGCTCACGAAACCTCGACGCCTCGATCGCGTCGTTTGGATCGAGCAGGTCGACGAGATGATGCGGTATCTCGGCGCGTTCGTCTGCCGTGGGCTTGCCCGAGCCGATGTCGAACCCGCGGTAGATCTGGACGCTATCTACGTTGACGATCTCGCCTTCGAGCTGTCTCGCGAGATCGATCGCGAGCGCGGTTTTTCCACTCGCGGTGGGGCCCACGACGACCAGCATGCGGTCGTCGCCCTCTCGCGCTTCTCGCGCGATCTCCCGTGCCGCCTCAGCGACCCACGCGACGCTCGAGCTCACCGTAACTCATCCTCGTGATGACAGGCCGACCATGCGGGCAGTGACCCGCGAAGTCGACCTTGTCGAGAGCAGCAAGCAGCGCAAAGGCTTCTTCGGAAGAAACAGCATCACCCGCGCGAATGGACCCGTGACAGGCCATCGTCGCGAGCACCAGATCCTGCGCGCCGCCGAAAGGACGCACGGCCTCGCGCCAAAGCTCGGCGAGCACATCGCGCAACAGCGTCTCTCCCGGCTTCTTGGAAAGAATTTTCGGAAGCGCAGTCACGGAAGCACTTCCGGGACCGCTTCTCTTGGCTTCGATTCCGAGGGCCGCGATCTCTTCTTCGCGCTCGTCGAGGAGAGCGAGCTCACGAGACGAAAGCTCGACGATCTCCGGAACCAAGAGGCGTTGCGTCGCGAGCTTGCTGGACTGAAACGCGCGGCGCAAACGATCGAAGGTCACGCGCTCTGCGGCAGCATGTTGGTCGAGCACGTAAAGGCCGTCTTTTCCCTCGCAGAGAAGGAACATGCCTCGAAGTTGCGCGAGAAAACGCAGCCCGGCGTAGAAACCGTTTTCGGTTCCAAATAGATCTGCCGAAGGAGCTCCGCCGACCCAAGCCCCGTCACGAATTTCGAAAGGTACGACGCCCTCTGCCGCGCGCTGTGGAGAGGAGTGCGATCCGGATGTCGCCTCAGTGCGTGCCGCAAACGGATTGCCCACCTGTGGAAGTGGATAACCCACCGAGATCGAAGCGCCCGAGAGGCCGCGATCGATCGCTCCACCAGCGCGTCCCAGTGAATCGCGAATCGAATACATCACCGCGTCGAAGACACTGCGTGGATCGGCGAAGCGCACTTCGGCTTTCTGCGGATGCACGTTCACGTCGACTTCTTCTTTGGGCAGGTCGACATAGACGACGCCCACCGGAAATTTCCCGGGCTCGAGGACCGAACCATACCCCTGAGCCACCGCACGCAAGGCCGCGCGATCGCGAACGGAGCGACCATTGACGAAAAGATAGAGGTGCCCCGTCCCAGCTCGTGCGCGCTCGGGAGCGCTCAGGAAGGCTTCGACCTCGATCTTCCCGCGTGTACCCGCACAGCGAGAGAGTTTCTCTTTTACGCCCCAAACGCTCTCTGCGCGTTGCGCGCGCGACGTCACGCGCAAGTACTCGGCGACGGGCCGCCCATCCTTCGTAAAGGTGAGCGTGAGCTCGGGGCGACCGAGGGCGGCGGTGAATATGACCTCTTGGAGGTGACCCACTTCCGTCGGCACCGACTTCAAAAATTTCCTTCGCGCTGGCACGTTGAAGAAGAGCTCGCGCACTTCGACCGTCGTACCGGGACGTGCGCCGATGGGCTCGAGCAGGGGGGCAGCGCCGCCGTTCACCGTCACCTGCGTGCCTTCTTCGCTCTCCTTTGGCCGCGTCGTCAGCGTCAGCTGCGAGACCGAGGCGATGCTCGGAAGTGCTTCACCACGAAAACCGAAGCTTCCAATGCGCGTGAGATCGTCGAACGATTCGATCTTGCTCGTCGCGTGACGCTCGAATGCGATCTCGGCGTCTTCGCGCGTCATGCCGCTGCCGTCGTCGACGATGCGAAGAAGCGCAATTCCTCCGCCTTCGATCGCCACGTCGATACGCGTAGCACCTGCGTCGATCGCGTTCTCGACGAGCTCCTTCGCGACGCTCGCGGGTCGCTCTACGACTTCACCAGCCGCAATCTGATTGATGAGCGCGTCGGGGAGACGTTTGATCTTCATGGATACCCCCCGCCCGATCTCGCCTCGGCGATCTCAGTTCTGCGGCGCGAGACCGTCGTACAACGACAGCTCTTCTTCACGCGCTGAAAGGCAGCATTCACTCGCGACGGGGAACTCGGAGCACGCACTCGCGCGCACTTCGTAGATGTTGCACATGTTGTTCTTCGCGAGGTGCCGGCAGTTGCCGTTGTCGAGCAAGGTGAGGACGACCTTGCCGCGGCTCTTCACCGTGTACGGTTTCTTGAGAAGCCATCCGTGGCCGCCCTTCACGAAGCGATCGAGGTCCGACTTCTCGAGCTCGACGCGGTTGGTCTTGCAGCAAGCTCCACATTCGAGGCAATCGAAGGCGACCTTGCGCGTCGGGCCTTCCCATACGGAGTCTCGTTCGGCGCGACGTTCGACGACTTCGAAGCAGTCGTTCGGGATGCGCGAAGTGAATAGTCCGCGAAACGTCCCTGTCTTCGGACGACTGAAGCGCCACTTGCTGAGGTCGAGAAGCGACCAGTGGCCGAGATTGGTGACGTCACCTTCGGGCACCGGGGGAACGACGAGAACCGCCGAGCGTCTCCCATTCTTCCTCTCCCAAAAGATGGCGTGACCACCCTTCTTCACGTGCGCAACGGCAGCCGCGCGATGAGGGTCTTTGAACGAACGAACGATAGGGCGCGTTACTTGGATGGCCGACATGAGTGGTACGCGAAGGCGCGGGCACCGTCTTAGCACGCAGGACGTGGAATTGAAGGCCCGCCGCCCACGTATTTCTTGGACGCCGTGAACCTTGCGCGGACGAAATCCCGCTAGGCGACGGGCGACGTCAGTTGACTTCGCGTTGCGGTGGCGTCGGAGCGCTCTTGCGGACTTCTGGCTTGGTTCCACGCGAGGCTTGGCGATCGAGCGCGGCGCGAACGAAGCGCGTGAAGAGCGGGTGCGGATTGAACGGTTGGCTCTTGAACTCCGGGTGAAACTGACACGCAACGAAGTACGGGTGATCGCCGAGCTCGATCATTTCGACGAGGCGCTCGTCGGGCGAGGTACCCGAGAGAACGAGACCTGCTTCCACGAGCTTGTCGCGGTAGGTGTTCGAGAACTCGTAGCGATGACGATGACGTTCCGAGATCTCGTTCTTGCCGTACGCACCGGCTGCAACGGAACCGGGCTTCAACGTGCAGGGGAAAGAACCGAGGCGCATCGTGCCGCCTTTGTTCTTCTGATCCTTCTGATCGGCCATGATGTCGATGACGGGGTAAGGCGTGTCACGCGAGAACTCGCTCGAGCTCGCACCTTCGAGCCCTGCGACGTGGCGCGCGAATTCGACGACAGCGAGCTGCATACCGAGACAGATTCCGAAGAAGGGAAGCTTGGTCTCACGGACGAACTCGATGG
>JAHFDV010000106.1 GCA_023248815.1 Myxococcales bacterium | reverse complement strand
TTTGTGGTGCTCCCGACGGCCTCCTCCACCGGTTGCGCGTCCGACGACGAAGCAACGAGCGAGGACGGTGGTGCGGGTGACGAACGCGGAATGCCGGATCCGCAAAAGCCACCACCGAAGGCTTATGGGACCTACGAAGAGGCCGTCGCAGATCTTCACGCGAAAGCGACGATTGGGCCAGACGCCACCAAAGCGCTGTCGGGAGTCTGCACGAAGAGCACCGTCACATGGATCGATCAGGGCGTGAACGCGAAGCTTCACGCATGGAATGTCGTGAGCGGTGCGACGGTCGACTTTCCTTTCGGTAAATCACGAATCCTCGGTTACGCGGCCTCGGACTCCTACGTGACGCTTTGGCACGGCGGCGAGGTCGCGGGCGAAAAGACTACGGTGGATATCTTCGCAACGAACGGCGGAGCGACTCCGGTGGCGACGCTCGATATCGGGACGCAAGGCATCGTCGGGCTCTTCGCGACGGAGGCATCGCTCGCCTTCGTAACGACCGGACCCGCGAACGGTACGATCACTGTCAACCGTTGGGATGCGACGACGAAGGCCGTAGACGTCCTCGGCACGGTCACGACGCAGACAGCGCAACCCTTGTCGTTCGACGGCGCGACACTCGTGATTCCAGAAACGACGAAGGGCCCAGTGAAGCTTCACGTCTTCAACATCGATCAGAAGAAGGAATCGATTCTCGAGTCGACGGACCTCGGGCAGCTCGTGTTGAGCGCACCGGCAAGCCAAGGTGCGCTCCTCGTCGCGAAGGGTGATCCCACTAAACTCTGGCTGATCGGCAACGGAAGCGCGACTCCCCGCGACGTAAGCGCGGAGATCGCCGCCGTGCCGCCACTATTCCCCGAGCTCGGCTTCAAGAGCGGCGAACAAGAGCACGCGTTTTACCAATTCAAGGTCATCGCCTTCGGGCGCTATGTGCTCTATCACGCAGGTCCGACGATGGGCGTCGCCGCCTTCGATCTCGAAAGCAAGCGTGTCTTTCCCATTCAGCCGCGCCGACTCGGTCTTCCTATTCAATGCGTGGTTTCTGGGCCCGCACACCTCGTGATGTCCGCCACTCTACAACCCGGCGTGTCGACGTTCCTCTCGGTTCCTCTGGCGAACGTGCTGCCCTGAGAGCCACTCGGGTTCGAATCCGTTGCAAAAAGGCGGTCTGCTTTAGAGGCCATCAACGATTGCTGAACGGCGCATGAAGATTGTCTCGGAGGACGAATTCACCGTGGCCGTTGGAGGCTTCCCAGGCGTGAGTCTTGCACCGTGGGGAGGATGACCGACGGCGAAAGACGCGACAACGAACGCGGCAACGAGAAGATCGACGATGGAGATCTTACGGAGCTGTTGTCGGAGACGAAGATTCTTCTTCCGGGAACCGAGATCTTTTTGGCCGTGCTCACCACGCTGCCGTTCAGCGAGCGCTTCGAGCGCCTCTCACCGACGGAGACGAAAATCTACGTCTGCACTTTCCTCGCGACCCTTCTCGCTTTCATCGCGATGGTCGCGCCCGCGGCCTACCACCGCATCGCGCGCCCGCTGCGCGACAAGGAGCGCTTCAAGACGTTCGCGAGCCTCTTTCTCGTGATGGGTCTCGTCCCGCTCTCACTCTCGATCGTGCTCAGCACGTATCTCGTCTGTTCGATGATCATGGGCAACCTCTACGCGCTGCTCACGGCGGGTGGCGTCGGCGCTGTACTCGGCGTTCTGTGGTGGCTCATCCCGATGTTGCGCGCACACGACAAGGTCGACCCGAACTCGAGCCAGAGCAAGCCTCGGTAGTAGGGCGAGGAGGCGCCAAATCGACACACTCGCGTGGCGCAATTGCACCCGCGGAGAGCGTCGTCACCCGCGGACGAACGCCGCCAAGCTCGAACGCTTTCCGATGCGGCCGTCAGTACGGCTTCTTGTTTTGCTCTCGGCAGGTTTCGATTTCGTCGCGGTAGAGCCCGAGAAGATGGCTCTTCGTGATCTCGTCGTAGGTCGACTGCGTCGCGGCTTGAAGCTTTTGCGGGACGACATCCGAGTCACCCGCGATGTTCACCGCTTGCTCTGCTTGGTCTTTCAGATCGCCTAGGCGCTCCACGAAATCTGCAGTCGCGAAGACGAGACACGCACTGATCTCGCAGGGCCGTGTTTCGAGCGCCGAGCCGCGGAGAGCGCCGTAGCGGTTGTCGTTGGGGATCTTCGCGAGCGCGGGAGCTGGGCATTTGTCGCCCGCATCTTTCAGCGTGACCAAGCCATTCAGCGTCAACTGCTCGATGAGAATCCAACGGAGATCGCGACGGAGCTCGTGGAGGCCGTTGCCTTGCTCCAGAGTTTTCATGTCGTAGCGCGTCGTGTCGAGCTCCGTGAGCTCCTTGGAAATCCAGGCGAGGATCTGCTCACGATCACCAGCGCGCGGTTTCCACTTGTAGCCATCCAGGAACTTCTGAATCTGCGCGAGACGCGTCGGGCTCTTGCCTTCGGTACGCCAACCATCGCGCGTCAACTTGGTGGTGAAGAGCGTTCGTGCTTCGTCACGTTTCTTCTCGAGTCGATCCAGCGTGGCCTTGTCCGCGTGCTCCGACACTGCTTGGTCGTAGATGCCAGCCCACTTGTCATAGGCGCCGATTCCATCTTCGAGCGACTTGAACGCATCATGCAACGTACGGAACTCAGGGCCGGCGCCGTCGAATCCGCCGTAGACGCGAGCGAGCGCTTGGAGGCTGAAAGCCGCTGGGCGCCCTTGAGCAAGAAGTGCGTCGGCTGCGGCTTCGATCGTCGCGGGCTCCTCGATGGCCGACTTGAGCGTCCGGAGGTAAGGCGCAAAACGCGCGAGCGGCGCCGTCTTCGCCACTTCGACTTGATCTTCCGTCGCATCGACCTCCGCCTGAGAGGAGCAGCCGATCGCAAGGGTAGCGAGCGCGAGGCTAGAGATCGCGAAGAGGCGCTTGAGGTTCATGGAGCGCCCTACTGCAGGTCGCGTGCCTCGATTTTGTCGATTTTGAGGCAGCTAAATTCATTGAAATGACAAGCCTTTTGCACATTCAACTCAATTCACCACCTACAGTGTAGGATAAAATGATCCAGGCTCACGCCGCGTCCGGTCTTCAAATCGCGCGCCCCGGAATCCCATTTCACCCAGCGATGCGCTCCTGCTTCGCGAGCGATCATTCGACCCGCGGTCGACACGATCGGTGAGGAACAGTCCCGGCAGCTCTTTCCCGCGCAGTCCGACGGCGTGATCTTCGATTCGATCGTGCCGCAGGGTGGGAGTCTGGCGCGTCAGGACGAAGACGCGAACGAGGCAGCCAAGGACTTCTTCGGCGTCTGCGGAAAAGATGCATTCTGCAGTCAAAAGTTGGGGACCGATCCTTGGGCAAAGGTGACAGCGCTCTTCGCGAAGCTGAAGACGGGTCACTGCTCCGAGATCGCGCTCCCAGACCTTCCTAATCATGTGCTCTTCCGTCGCGCTTTCGGCGGGCTCTTGATGGACGCCAACTTGCGGCCGTACATCCCGGCCATCGCCTACCGTCTCGATCGGTGCGAAGCCAAGGACGTCCCCGCATTGAAGGTGCTCGTCGCGAAGCTCGCGGAAGAGCAGCCGGAAAGCGAGATGATGAAGCAGTGGGGTTGGGTCCTCTCCTACAACATCATCTTCTCCGAGCTCTGGGAGACCCCCTCGCCATCGGCGCTCGATCTCGAGACGATCCGCGAAAACGCGGTAGCTTCGCGCGGCGTGACACTCGGAATGCAGCTCCTCCTCGGCAAGTGGCCGACCTACAAACCAGACGCGTACAATACGAAGTGGGCCGAGACGAAGATCCCACTCCTCTTCCTGCAAGGAGGATTGGACCCGGCAACGCTCCTACCTTGCGCTAGTCGTGAGACCGCATGGCGTCTGCGCATCCGCGTCGGAGGATCAGAAGCAGTAGCGTGTCACCACGGCGTCCAGATCGCCTGCGGTCGGTTTCCCCGGAAGCGCGCTGAACGAGTCGGTTGGTGTGATCACGCAGCCATTCGCTCCGATGAGCCACCCGTCACCGCCCGTCGCCTTCTGCCCGATCGTGAGTAGCTTGCCCGTGGCATCGAAGGTTGCGACGAAGGTCCCCACGGGTCCCTGGGGAGCGAGACCCGCGCCCGCGGTTCCGACGACGGAGATCGAGCCATTCGCGTTGCTGAAGAGATGCGTCCCGTAGTCGCGAGCACTCGTGCCGAACTCCTTCGTGAAGATCGCGTTGCCGTTGCCGTCGACCTTCACCAGGAAGGCATCTCTTCCTCCGGCATAGGTTTGTCCCGCGAACGCCGCGTTGGTCTGACCCGTGAAATACACGTTGCCGCTAGCATCTGTGGTGACGTCACCGACGAAATCGTCGCCGGTCGTTCCGAACTGTTTCGTCCAGAGCTCGGTCCCGCTGCTATCGAGCTTGCGGAGAAAGACGTCGGTGCCGCCGCGCGCCGTCTCACCGGCGAACGCCCCCGTCGTACCACCGACGACGTAGATGTTCCCCGTCCCGTCGACGGTGACATCGACGCCCTGGTCGGTGCCGCCGCTGCCGGCCGCTCCAAATTGTCGTGTGAAAAGTAGCGTCCCCGCGGGATCGTACTTCTGGAGAAAAGCATCGAACTCTTTGGCCGTCTTGGTGCCGGTGAGCGCGCCGGCGGTCTCCCCGACAATGAGCAGATTCCCATTCGAGTCGACGCTCGCACCGAAGACGCTGTCACTGGAGGCGGTGCCGATCTGCTTCGTCCAAAGCGTGTTACCCGCGCTGTCGTACTTGCGAATGAATCCGTCGACGAAGCCTGGCGCCGTCTGTGACGGAAGCGCACCGTTCACGGAGCCCACGGCGTAGATGTTGCCGCTTGCGTCTGTCGCGAGCGCGAAGACCACGTCGCTTCCTGGCGTTCCGAGCTGCCTCGTCCAAAGAACGGTTCCCGCAGCGTCGAGCTTCGCGACGAAAGCATCGTAGTCGCCCGCATTCGTCGCCCCCGGAAACGCGCCCTGCGTCCCGCCGCCGACGAGGATATTTCCCGCCGCATCGAAGGTCGCACGACGCGCGTAGTCGGCACCGCTCGTGCCGAACTGCGCGGTCCAAGGTGGTGGGGTCAGGGGACCGCTGTCCGGTTTCGACGTGTCCGTCGCCGCATCTTTGGCGCTGTCTCTATCGCTCGCGTCTTTTGTGCCCCCATCCATTGGTGAATCGATGTCAGAGTCGTCGTCTTGCGCTGCGTCGGTCATATCTGGGATGACGTCGTCGCCGGAGCTGCAGGCGACGACGAACGTACCGAGTGTCGAGACTGAAAGAAGGAACGGAAGCGCCGACGCACGCAATGGCAGTTTCATGAAAAGCTGAATACGCAAAGGGGATGCCCTTGTGGGCACAGCGAAATCGACAGTCACGACGAGTTCTTGGCGATGGCCGGCGAGCGAGTGTCAACGCTGCTTCACGTCGTGAAAAAATGCGTCCGCTGCACGTGGGAGCGTCCACCCAAAGCTGTCGTCGTGCGCATTCGGCAGTCTCGAACCACTTCCACCATCAACGCGCTGCGGTGAAGCTAGGATGCCTCGATGCTCAAGATTTACGGATTCTCCCGAGTGAACAAGATGGCGCGCGGCAACACGCGGGACCTGCGCGTGCTCTGGGCCCTAGAAGAGATGGGGCTGCCTTACGAGATCGTCGGAATGGATCATCCGAATCACGACCTCGACCGCGACGAGTTTCGCGCGAAGAACTTGTTCGGGCAGCTCCCCGTGATCGACGACAACGGTGTCGTCGTGACAGAGTCGGGAGCGATCTTGCTCTACCTCGCGCGGAAGAGCGGCAAGCTGATGCCGCACGATCTCGCAGGGGAGGCACAGGTCCTGCGCTGGAGCATCGCCGCGCTGAATTCGGTCGAGGTCCCCGTGCTGGCGACGTGGTTCGTCGGCATCACTGGCGGCAAAGGAACGAAGCCGCACGATGCGCTTCAGCAGTGGTCGGACATGCGTGTGAAGCAGCTCGACGGATGGCTCGAGGATCGCACGTTCGTCGCGACGGACGAGTTCACGGTCGCCGACATCCTCATGACGCACGTCCTCAGCGCAGGCAGCACCGATCCGAGCATCTTGAAGCCATATACGCACGTTCGCAGTTACCTGGCGCGCTGCATGGATCGCCCCGCGTGGAAAAAGACGATCGACGCGTACAACGAGCGCGTCGAGGCCGCGTAGAAGCGCTTCCGCTTTCGTTACAACGTCGCTCAGGCCCTCGACGCCAAGCCACTGGATCGGCGGCGCCAAAGAAGCGCGAAGAGAACAAAGGAACCGAGCGGCCACTCGGTCGATCCGCCCGTGGTCGAGGCGCCGATGGTACGGCAGCCGCAGCCATCTTCGGACGTTGGAGATCCCTTCGGCGTCTCACCGTTCGCCCCGGAGCCTCCATCCGTCGTCGAAGCGTCCGTGCCCTCACCGCCGCCACCGTCTGAATCGCCAGCTCCAGCATCGCTCGACGGCGTTGGAGTCGTCGTCGCGCAATCACCAAGGGACGCCTGCAGCGCTCCGAGATCATAGGCGCCGCTCCTCGCCCGCGCGCAATAGTCGTCGGGCACGTCGGCGCGCGCGGTCCCCTTCCCGAGTAGGCGCGAGAGATCGCCTTTTTTGCGCAGGTCCCCAACGAGAGGCGCGACATAGAATCCGGCGAAGTCCGTATCCAGAAGAGCGGCGAGATTGTTCTTCAACGTCATGGCCGCGCCATCTCGTGCGCGGATGTTCGAAGCGAGCACGTTGCCGTCCGCCTCACCGCTCGTGGACGGATAGCGAAAGTCGACGCCGTTCGTGGCGATCATCGTGTTGTAGAGGACCGCGCTGTCCTTCGATTTGTTGAGATAGATCGCCACGTCGGAGCAATTCACGATGACGTTGTTGCGCATGATGCTTGCCGTCATCTCGGGAACACACGGCACGTTGGCATCGAAGGCCGGCGCACAGAACTCCGCACCCGTTCCGCCGCCGCCGAACGACAGCCCGAGTCGCGTCCCGCCCGAGTTCTCGTCCTTCGAGCAAATCACGAGGTTGCGTTCGTACACGCCGCCTTTGCCGCCGCCCTTCATGAAGGACTGGTAGCTCGTGTTGTCGCCGCCGTTCTTGTGTCCGTCGTGGATGAAGTTGGCGCGCACGATCCACGCGTCCACGCCGTCGATGTTGAGCTTCGTCACCGGATTGGAGGTCGCGCGTGAGTGCGTGTCGAAGACCTCGTTCTGTTCGACGAGGCCCCCATTCGGCTGAAACCATTTGGTCCCGATCTTGTCGGCGTTCACCTTCAACTGAGCGTTGAAGTCGACCACGCGGCTGCCACGCAAGATGAAGCCAGTCGCTGCGCCCGTCACATGAAACGCGTGCTCGCAGTCTTTGTCGTTCGCGCATACACCGTGCACGTCGAGGCCCTCGAAGTGCCAGTTGGGCCCCGTCACGTGAAATCCTTCGACCGTGTCGAATTCGATGCGCGCGGAAAGCGGCGATGCGCTGCGCACGAGGATTGGCGCGGCGGTGCCGTCCGCGCTGCACACTGGGGACTTCGTGAGTCGGTAGGTTCCCGCAGCGAGGACGATCTCGTCTCCGGCAACGGCAGAGGAGACGGCCGTTGCGAGCTCGGCGGCGTTCGTGACGCTCACCGTTTTTGCGAACGACGTACGCGCTACGAGAGTGGCAGCAGCGACGAGCGTCAGGAAGCGAAGGGAGGAGAGCATCGTCATCGAGTGTAACGTGCCGAGCATTGCATGGGCAGAGCGGAGCTCGTCAGCGTGGCGGCTTACGTCGTGGCTGCTTGCAACTTCGCTTCGCTCTCTCTCCTTGCGGAATTGGGTTCGAACTTCTTGGTCGAAACACCACGCCGCGCGCGTTTGTTCCGAGGACTTAGCCAGTGTTCAAATCATCGACCCGCGATGACACTCTAGATGCACTCGAGATCGCGAATGACGATGGCGACGATGGTGGGTTCATCGTTCGCCCAGGATTAATGCCGTTTTTAATGAGCATTAAGCGAGAGCGGCCCGTAGACCACTCGCGCTGCGGAACCAGCCCGACAGCGCCCCATAACCTCTCAACTGGCTCAAGAAAGTCTCCCCAAATGAACTCCCAAAAGCTTTCGTTCGTTGCCCTCGCGGCTCTCGCTTCCGGTTGCTCGCTCTTCGCTCAACCCGCGGCGCCGATCGCGTCCACTGCCGCGAACACGCAAGACGAACCGTCTGTCACTCAGACGACGAGCGCAAATTCCAGCACCGCGACGAAGGCCACGGGCGACAAGCAACTCACCGAAGGGCGAGTCAACGCGAGTGAGGCGGCCAATGCTCCCTTTCCAAGCATCGCCGATGTGACCAAGGAGTTCGGCGCGCCAACGGAGAGCGGCAATGCGACGCACCAGACATGGTACTTCGACAAGCGCGCGACGAATCCCAGTTTTACCTCATGCACCGAACTGCACGCTCTGAAAGCCCCATCCGGTCGGACGGAGCTCTACGCGTCTTCGTTCACGTCTGACAAGTGCAAGCCCGTCACCAACACGAAGGCGCGCGCTGTCGAAGCGCTGAAGAATGCGGGCGGCAGCGCGCCAGGTACGTTTGGCGCCGAACCGATCTCGCTCGCAGACTCTGTGACCGGATTGGGAAAGCCGTACGAGCAAGTCAGTCCGGCCTTGGAGAAGAGTCTCGGCAAAGCGACCTCACTGGACAATCTCGAGTATGCCGCCTGGCGCTACGCGAATTCCGAGGGAGCGTGCCGCATGTACGTGCTGACCAAACCTGCTGGATCGACCGTCACCTACGCGCGCTTCAGCGTCCCCTGCAAGTGAGCTGAAGCATCTTGAGAGAAGGACCCACGAACATGAGCCAAACCATCGAAACCTCCGAGACGCTCGTAGACATTGCCAAAAAGAAGACCCAGCAGGCGCCGAGCTCCGGCGCCACGGCGCTCGCCGCAGCGCATTTCAATGGGAAGATTGCCGTCGCGGACTTCGATTCGGCCGACGTGCTGGCGTTTTCAATCGAGATTGGCGCTCAAGGCTCGAAGGCAAAACTCGGCGATGGGCAAACCGACTTCGATCTCGGTGCGAAGCGACCGGGCATCGCGATCCCACAGGGCGAGGGTGGCTTCCTCCACTACGATGCCGAGGGAAACTCGCTTTCGAGCGGGAACGAGCGCTCAATTCCAGCGTTCGTATTTCCGCGCGCTGCGTTCGACGAGTTACTCCGAACAGGAACGACGCAGTTGGTGACGCCAGGCGAAATCGTCCTTCTCGAAGCTGTCAAGCTCACGACGCACCTCATTCGAGTGGCGGGAAAAAATCAGCGCGTCGACGTCATTTCGCTCGCTGGCGGAGTAGATCCCGTGAAGCTGCGCGTGCTCGCGTCCACCGACCTTCCACTCGTCCTCGAGCACTTGGGTTCGGGAGAGCAGGTTCGTCGGACAATCCTGGAGATCGACGCGCTTCCGAAATTCGAGCCGATCAAGATGCCGTTGAAGGTTCTCGAGAAACGAAGGGCGAAAGAGGCGAAAGAAAAGGAGCGCGCGTTTCAAGCTCTGAGCGGTGATGCGCGAATCGAGGCTCTCATCGAACGCCTCGACGATGCCGACGAAACGTTGCGACGGCTGGCGAGCGAAGAGCTCGCACTCATCGTCCCAACGGATGATCTTTCGGCGAGGCTGTCGACTCGCCTGACTACGGATGAATTGACTGGGAAGTCGAGTCGCAGCGCACACCTTATCTTCGACGTTCTCGCCAAGCGGAGCGCCATCACAGGACATGAGCTTCTTCGTCGTCTGGCGGAGGGCGATCGCTCCACTATCTCGCTCGACAAGAAGGCGTTGGCAGTCTCAAGAGTCGCGGAAGCAATGGCGGCCGGACGCATCGCTCGGGACGAAGGGTGGCTCAAAGCTCGAATCGCAGAGCTTATCGCCGAAAACGATCACTGGAACGCGGTCCTCGTGGCTGGTCGCTTGGGGAGCGCCTTCGAGTTCGAAGCGCTGTCACCTTCGCTGGCCGACCGAACGCCGGCGGGGCAACAGATGATCTATCAAATTCTCCGATCGTTCGAATCGCACAAAAGTATCGACTCTCGTTGGATCGATATCCTGACGCCTCTTTTCCAGCGACCCCTCGGGGAAATGGTAGCCGGTGGGATGTGGCTCGTAACCCCCTTCATCGCCGCGATGCGTGCGGGCGACGCGTTGCTCGCGAAGAGAGCTACGGAAGCGCTTTTCGACGCGATGAGCGGGTGGGAGCGCGCTCCTCAAGGGATGAACTTCCGCGACGTACGCCAATTCGCACCGAAGGCCGCACTGTTGAGCGTCCTCGCGAAGCACGTCGATGCGGGCACGAAGCTACCGTGGCTCGACATCGCACCGTATTTGCAGAACGATCTTCCAGAGGCAATGGCGCAACGAATCGCAGAGCTTGCTCACCCCGCAAACCCCTGAGCGCAGTGTTCCGTGGCCCAACTTAGCTATCGACTGACGGTCCACGATTCGCTCGATGGCGCGCCGGCATCGAAGACCTACAACGTGACGCTCCCGTGAAGTGAACCGGTTTTTGGAGCTCGTTGCACTCGAGGGCTCTCACGCGAACTCGAGACGAGCTTCGGGTGGTGCGCTCTGCCAGTATTCGATGCCCTTGCGTTCGATCTCCTCGAACGACAGCCCGAGCCGCGTCCCGCCCGAGTTTTCGTCCTTCGAGCAAATCACGAGGTTGCGCTCGTACACGCCGCCTTTGCCGCCGCCCTTCATGAAGGACTGGTAGCTCGTGTTGTCGCCGCCGTTCTTGTGTCCGTCGTGGATGAAGTTCGCGCGCACGATCCACGAATCGACGCCGTCGATGTTGAGCTTCGTCACCGGATTGGAGGTCGCGCGCGAGTGCGTGTCGAAGACCTCGTTCTGCTCGACGAGGCCCCCATTCGGTTGAAACCATTTGGCGCCCACCTTGTCGGCGTTCACCTTCAACTGAGCGTTGAAGTCGACCACGCGGCTGCCACGCAAGATGAAGCCAGTCGCTGCGCCCGTCACATGAAACGCGTGCTCGCAGTCCTTGTCGTTCGCGCACACGCCGTGCACGTCGAGGCCCTCGAAGTGCCAGTTCGGCCCCGTCACGTGAAATCCCTCGACCGTGTCGAACTCGATGCGCGCGGAGAGCGGTGATGCGCTGCGAACGATGATTGGCGCGGCGGTGCCGTCGGCGCTGCACACTGGGGACTTCGTGAGTCGGTAGGTTCCCGCAGCGAGGACGATCTCGTCTCCGGCAACGGCAGAGGAGACGGCGCTCGTAAGCTCGGCGGCGTTCGTGACGCTCACGGTTTTGGCGAGCGACGTACGCGCTACGAGAGTGACGGCGACAGCGAACGTCAGGAGGCGAAGGGAGGGGAGCATCGTCGTCGAGTGTAACGTGCCTCTTACCGAACGGGCAGAGCGTAGCTTGCGTGCGTGGCGAGACGGGGACCAGGCCACGGGCAACCGTTCCTCCACGTTGAACGCGCGCGAACCAACCCGCGTCAGCTCTTCGCGTTCTGCTTCTCGACTTGCTCGCGCAGCTTCGCTTCTTTCTCGCGGAGCTCACCCGTCGGATCGGACGGCGCGAAGTCTTCATCAGCGAAGAGCTGGCGAATTTCGAGCGTCGTGCCCGCGGGAAAAGGCGCTCGCTTCATCCATTGAATGGCCTCCTCGCGCGACTTCACTTGGATGATCCAAAAGCCCGCGATGAGCTCTTTCGTCTCTGCGAACGGTCCGTCTTTGACCGCCGTCTTGCCGGCGCCTTCGAACGTGATGCGCGCCCCTTTCGACGAAGCGTGAAGGCCTTCGCCGGCGAGCATGACGCCTGCCTTCACGAGCTCTTCATTGAACGCGCCCATCTTGGCGAGCTCTTCACCGCTCGGAAGCTGGCCTGCCTCGGACTCTTTGGATGCGGGAACGATGATCATGAATTTCATGGTGGGTTTCTCCTTCTATCCAAACGACCAACGAGACGTCCACGGATCGACACCGGCGAGACGATTTATCGTCGAATTTCGTAAGTAGCGAACATCCCTCGAGGAACCGCCCCGCAATGAATCCGCGTCCGCTCCTCAATCTCTGAAATGACGTGTGATTGCCCGTCGATCGCGGCCTTTCGATGGCGCGGCCTTCCACTCGCGAGCGCCCGTGGTTAATGTCCGCGCATGACCCGAAAAGAGGGCCTCCAAGAAGCGCTGGCGCTTCTTGTGACGCATCGGCCCTCCCGTGAGCTTTTTTTCGCGCGCGCTGAAGAAGCGCTCACCAGCATCGCTCTTTCATCGAAGGAGCTCGAGGCGCTCGCTGGCATTTCTCGCGAGCATCTCGAAAGGTACGCGCACTCGCTCGCGTCGAAACGGTGGGACGAGGTCGCGCGTGTCATTCCGCTTTCCGTTCGCGTCGCGCCGAGCTTGCCGCGGCGGTATCGCGCATGGCTCTTGGATCACCCCGCTGCGATTTCCGAAACGCAATGGCTACTCTCTCCGGGTGCAGCCGAAGCGCTTCGTGTGGTCGATCCATTGCGAAGAGAGGTGCACGCGGACTCGAGCGAGGCGCGCTATCTCGCCGACCTCTTGGTCTTCGAAACGTTCCAAGCTGCTTCACGCGGCGATGGACGAACGCGGCGCTTCTCGAGTCGAACGGCGATTCACGAAGTCGCGCGCGAGATCGAAGAGGGACGCATCCCCATCGACGTCGACGCGGCGCCCCACGACTACGAGCTCTCGCGCGAGGTCACGCGATGGAAAAAGCAATGACGCCTCTCTTCGGCATCGGATATCGCCGACCGTACCGCGAGGCTCTCCTCGCGCGAGACCTTCCCGAAGACTTCGTCCTCGAGATCATGGGGAGTCACTTCTTTTCGAATCCGCTCGATCTCGCGCCGCTCGTCGAGCGCTTTCCCGTCGTCCTCCACGAAGTCATGGGATCACTGGGAACGGAACCCCCGGGCACGTTCGACGACGCGTGGCTCGAGCGCATGAAGAAGGTCGTGCAGATTGCCAAGCCGCTGTTCGTCACCGAGCACCTTGCGTTCACGCGCAGCGCATCGGGCGCGGACCTTGGGCACTTGTGTCCGCTGTGGATGACGCACGCTTCGAAGGATGCGCTCGTGGTGCGCGTGAAGAAGCTCCAAGATGCCCTTGGCGTGCGCGTCCTCCTCGAGAACATCGCGTGGCCCTTCGTGATCCCGAACGCAGACTACGATGAAGCAAGCTTTCTCCGCGCGATCTGCGAAGAGACGGGCGCGGGCATCCTCCTCGACGTTTCGAACGTGATCGCCAACGCAAAGAACTTCGGTTTCGACGCCCAGAAATGGCTCGACTCGTTTCCCGTTGGCCATGTCGAGCAAGTACATCTCGCGGGCAGCCAACTTCATCGCGGCTTCTGGGTCGATAGCCACGACTCGCGCGTCGACGCGTCCTCCTATCTCTTGCTCGACCACCTCGCGAAGACGAAAGTGCCGCGTGCGGTCATCATCGAACGCGACGGCGCGTATCCGCCCCTCGAAGAGCTTCTCCTCGAAGTCGCTCGCGCACGCTCGATTTGCTCGCCATCAGAGAATGATTCTCGGCACAATCTCTCGAACCAAGAAGTGAGGATGCCATGAGAGACGCGAAGGAAACCGCCTCGCAGTTGAAACAGAATCCGCTCGTCGACGACGCCCTCATGAAAGAAGGAGGTCGGCAAGAAGTCTTGGCGACCCTTCGTCGTTGGAAGGACAAAGGGCTGACGGGGTACGTCGTCAGCTCGAGAGACATCGGCGGATCTTTTCCGAGCGATCTTTGGCACGAGCTCGGCGCATCGGAGAAAACGGATCTCGTTCTCTTCTTCGACGGCAAGTCGATGCATGCAAAAGGATGGGGGCTCACGCCCGCGCAGGTGTCGTCCGCACTGAACGAAGCGCAACCTTCGCTCCGCGCGTACGCGGGCCGCGGGCTGCACGAGGCGCTCGACGATCTCGGCGCACTCGCCCTG
>JAHFDV010000438.1 GCA_023248815.1 Myxococcales bacterium | reverse complement strand
TCTTGCGTCTCCGGGGATGCGACGATGCCCGTCGTGCTTTCATCCGCGCGCAAACCGACGCCGAGAGCGACGCTCACGTGCAAGGCCACGGAAGCGACGACGAATGCTTCGAATCGATTGCGGAAGAGGGACATCGGAAGGTGGTGGCTCTCGAGAGATGGCGACGATGTACGCGAGCCTAAGTAGAGAGTAGCGCCTCGGTGGCTCGGTGGAGGCGATGCGGCGGCGAGACCTCAATCGACGACGACAGCCACCGCGCCGTCGTGCACTTGTAGACCACCGCGCCACCGAAAAGTTCCGCGTGGCGGCTGGCGCCACGAAACGGAGTCATGGCAACCATCGAAAATGATTGAGGTGCGCGCGTTATTCGTCGACGAGAGGGCTTGGCCTCCGGGTTGCAATAAGGATGACCGTCGGCCCCGATGACGGAGCCAAAGGAGGAGTTTACGTGCGAACCAAACATGCGATCTTGATTGCGATTCTCGGCTGCGGTGCACTCGTTGGTGTCGCACAGGCAGGTGACTCGAAGGTCACGCATTGGAACTCCGTCGCTCCTCAAGCCGAAGAGACCCCCTCTCTCGCAGCGCTCCACCCGAATCGGAACGCCAACGAGACGCCCTGGCGCGACATGACGAATGCGACCCCCGTCGCCGATCCCGACAACATCCATCGTGAGCGCCCGATGGACCACGCCAACCCTTGGCAAAAGGGCGTGATTCATCCGTCGGTGCCGACGATGACGCATGCCGCGGTCGATCAAAAGTTCAATCTCTGATCCTCGATGCGTGACGGCGCGGCGAGGGTTTTCGTCGCGGGCGTCGCGCAGCTGCTGAGTCGTTTGCAGCAGCTTCAATGCAGCAGCAGTCGTTTGGTGCAGCAGATGTTTGAAGAGCAGTCGGCAGCCCGATAGCGCAGGGAGTCCCCCCGCTCCTTCTCCTCCTTGCGTTTTTCAATCCCGGGTGTCGGCCAGTGAGCCGTCGTTGTCTTCGGACAGCGGCGGCTCTTTGGTTTTCAGCTATCCTGCTCGAGCATGCGACGCTTTCCGCTCATCGCCCTCGTTCTCGCGCCGCTCGCGTTTGCGAATCCCGCAGATGCTTCCGTCTCGATCGCCGTCTCGTTCGAGAAGCTCGTCGAGAATACCCGCGTCGTTGGAGTGTTCACGCCGCTCGAACAAAAGTCGGTATGGGAAGACAACCGCATCGTCACGTACACCCGTTGCCGATCCGAAGAGATCGTCGCGGGCTCGCTGAAGGTCGGCGATGAAACTTGGGTTGCAACGCTCGGCGGTCGCGTCGGCGATGTCGCATCGACGGTCGACGGCGAAGCTAGTTTGAAGATCGGGCGTCCCACGTTCTTGTTTCTTCACGACGACATCGCCCCGAAGGACGTGAAGGCAGTCGCAGGTATTTACATCGTCACTGCGCGCGCGCAGGGGCAATACCGCATCGAGCTCGATCAGAAGAAAGCGCGCCACCTTTTGCCGGCGAGCGCCTTGGGTGCGCTTCTCGCTCCCAAGCCCATCGTCGGTCCGCTCTCTCCTACTACCCTCGCCAACAAGGTGCGCCTCGCGCAAGATGCGATCGCGACGAAGACGATCGAAGAAGCCGCGAACGAGATCCGCGTCGTTTGGAAGCAGACGCATGGGGATCACTGAGCGATGAGATCCTCTTTCCTTCCCCCTTGGCTCGCAGCAACGGCTTTCCTCGTCGTCTCGCTCGCCGCCTCGAACGCGGACGCGTACTGTCGAACGAGCACGCTCGGCCTCGAGGACGGTTGCACGATCTCGGAGGGCAGCTGTTGCACGCTCGGTAAGCCGCTCTATTGGAAGAACGCCTGCGTCGGCTACAGCATTCACAAGGTCGCGAGTCGATCGATTCCCTATGACGACACGGCGGATGCCATTGCCACCGCTTTTCGGAAGTGGACCGACGTCACGTGCCAAACAGACGGGCAAGGAAGCTCACGCGTGAGCGTCGACGTGCGCGACCTAGGTAAGGTCGACTGCGGCGTCGTTGCATACGACAAACAGGGAGGGCCCAATCAGCACGTCATCGCGTACCGCGACGACATCTGGGGACACGCGGACGCGAGCAATACGTTGGCTCTCACGACGGTCGTTTACAACCCCGACACGGGCGAGATCTACGACGCAGACATGGAGATCAATACGGCCGAGCACACGATGACGACGAAGGATCCCATTCCCGACGGGGGGTACGACTTCGCGAGTATCGTGACGCACGAGGTCGGCCACTTCCTCGGGATGGCGCATGCAACGGACGTCAACGCGACGATGTTTGCACAATACAATCCTGGATCGACGCAAATGCGCAATCTGACGCTCGACGACGTGAACGGCATCTGTGCCGCATATCCGCCGGATGGAACGCGCCTCACGGCAGACGACGTGAAGATCCCCGAAGACGTCTGCGACCCCACTCCGCGCGGCGGTTTCACGACGCAATGTCCGCCTCCCCCCTCCTCACGATGCAGCATCGGACCGGGCGGTGTCGGCCAGAATGCGAGTGGCTCTTCGGGATGGCGCGAGGGCGCACTCGTGTTCGTCGGGCTCACGGCTGCAATCGCTCGACGCCGGAAGCGCTAGAGGCGATTCGCAATGCCGAGACTCTTCGTCGTCGCCGGCGAGGCTTCGGGAGATCGCGCGCTCGCAAGCGTGATTCGGCATCTACCTTCGTCGATCGCTACGTTCGGAATGGGCGGCGCAGAGCTCGCAGCGACGAGCGCCGAGATCGTCGTCGATCTGCGAGACACCACGAGCATGGGAATCGGAGCGGTGCTCGCGCGCGCAACGAACCTCGTTGGGGCGTTCGTCAAAGTTTGGGCAGTCGTCGAGGAGAGGGCGCCCGATCTCGCCCTGCTCGTGAATTTCACCGAATTCAACCTACGGCTTGCCGCAAGGCTTCGCGCGAAAGGCGTACCCGTGTTTTGGTACATTGCCCCGCAAATATGGGCATCGCGTGAAGGCCGCGTGCACGCGCTCCGCGAATCCATCGAGCGACTCTTCGTCGTTCTTCCGTTCGAAGAAGATCTCTTTCGATCGTTCGGCGTTCGTACGGAATACGTGGGGCACCCTTCGCTCGAGGACGCCGGGCTCGTAACTTCCGAAGGCGAACCGCTGCGAAGAGGAGTCGCCGTTTTGCCAGGAAGTCGCGCGCAGGAGGTTCGGCGTCTTCTCCCCAGGTTCATCGCCGCGACGAGGCACTTGCCTGCCGACGAACGTGCCGCAAGTAGGGTCTTTCTCGCAGCGAGCCTCGACGATCGAACCCGCCGCTTCGCAGAACGAGAGGCCCAGCTCGCAGGCCTCGCGCTCGAGCCCGCGCCCGACGCAATGGTCCCGCGCTTGCGGAATTTTTGGGCATCGCTCGTCGCATCGGGAACGGCCTCCCTCGAGGCCGCGCTTTCCGGCGCTACCCCCGTCATCGCGTATCGCGTGGACGCGCTCACGGCGTTCGTCGCTCGGCGCGTCCTCACGACCCCTCACGTGGGTCTCGCAAATATTCTTCTGAAACGACGCGCTTTCGTCGAGCTTTTGCAGGAGGATGCGTCCGTGACTCGCCTCGCCTCCGCACTCGATGCCGCAATCGCTCGCTCCAAAGAGCCGAATGGCTCCGCTCCAAGCACGGAGCTCCTCGATCTTCTCGGTCGTCATCATCGTCCATCGCAGCGCGTCGCCGACGCGATTGTCCTTCGCCTGTCGTCTCCGGAGTCTCGCGACACCTTCAGAGAACGAGAGATCGCATGAAGCTGCCTCGAAGCCTCATCGCCATCACGGCCGTTCTTCTCGCGCTGCGCCTCTATGCCGCAAAGCTCATCGGTTTCGGTGACAGCGAGGCGCTCTACGCGACGTACGCCCTGCATCCTTCGCTCACGTATCTCGATCACCCTGGATTCATCGGCTTTGCGGCGCACCTCCTTTCGCTCGGAGGTCTCGGCTCCGCAAGCGGCACACCCGCTCCCGACGTGCTGCATGCTGCGAGCGCAGTCATCTCCACCGCGTTTCCAATTCTCTTCTTCACGCTCACGCGGAGTGCGGGCGCCTCGGAACGACGTGCGGAGATCGCCGCGGGCCTCGTTGCCGTCACGCCGGAGATCGCGATTGGACTCTATGGATTCACGCCCGATCTCTTTCTCGCTCCCGCTTGGCTCGGCGCATTGTGGCTCTGGATTCGGTGGCGACAGAGCGAGACGCCTTCCAAGCTGACCTTCGCGCTCCTTTTGACCGCCCTCGCGGCAACGGCGAAAGTGACGGCGCTTCTCCTATGGGCGGGAATCCTCGTCGATGCGATCCTCGAACTCGGCCGTTCGGATAATTCGAAAACCAAAGCCCCAATTCGGCGCGCCCTTCTCGTCGGAGTCGGCGGCTCTCTCCTTCTTCTTGCGCCCTTCGTTTGGGCCGAAGCCGCGAAGAGTTTCCCGATGTTGCGGCACCGTCTCGTCGCCAGCCAGGGCCGTGCGGGATTTTCGCTTCGCAATCTCGCGGCGGTCCCTCTCGGGCAGATCGCGTACCTGTCTCCTTTCATCGCCTTCATCCTCGGACGCGGCGTGGTCGGACTTGCGCAATCCAAGCCGGATGCGGCTTTCGCGCCTTCCTCCATACGCTGGCTCCTGATCGGCCCTCTCGCGATCCTCGGCGTGTTCTCGCTCTGGAGCACGGTTGCCGAACCTCATTGGCTCGCGCCCGCGTGGCTCACCGTCGCTTTTTTCCTGACGCTCTCGGACATCACATTTCCGCGATGGCTCCTTCGTGCATCGTTCGCGCTCGCTTCCGTTCTCACCCTCGCGGTGCATGCTTGGGTGCTGGCACCGCGACTCCACCAATTTTTCCCTGCGCCGGCCGAAGCCAAGCACGATATTTCGAACGAGCTCTTCGGGTGGACGGACGCCACTGCGCGCCTCGATGAGCTTCGCGAGAGCTATCCCGGAGCGACGATCGTGGGACCGCATTGGACGATCTGCGCGCAGCTTCAGGCGACGATGGGCGCGCGCGTCGCGGTCGGGTGCGCTACGGAAATTCCGGACGATTTCGATCGTTGGGTCCCTCGCGATCGCTGGAAGAGTGCGCAGACGATCATTTGGGTGACGGACCAGCGTTTTCCATCTGGAATGCCCGAAGGACGGCACACCATCGACCGCCGCCGCCTCACGACGTTTCGCGGGGGGCGTCTGGCGCGGACCTTCGAATTCACCGTGCTCGACCGAGACGGTTCCGAACCACACGGCCTCTAGCTAGCGGCGCCGGTTGGCGACATACTCCCCTTCGACGAGCCAAGATGGATACCGCCTACCGCAGCATCAATCCC
>JAHFDV010000437.1 GCA_023248815.1 Myxococcales bacterium | reverse complement strand
GTTCCGAATCCAGAGAAAGTCGCGAAAATCGCGCCTAGTGGAACGAGGCTCAACGAGGCGTAAAGCGGGATTCGAGACTTGGGAATTCCACCCGTAAACGTAGCGTAGGTCTGCACGAGCACCCACACGATCGAGAGAAGCCCGAGCTTTGAGTTCCATATCGAGAACTCGTAGAAGCCAGCTTGACCGAGCACGCTGGCTGCGCGGAGCTGATAACCGTAATTGAGAATCGCTCCAACCCCGGCGGCGAAGATCGTCCATACGACCCAGGTCTTCGTCCGCGCGTAGATGTTAGGTGCGTCTTCGGTCACGTCGCGTTGGCTGCGATCGGCCTGCGCCCCTGAAGCTTGCGCGCGAGATTGACGCCGATGCCATAGACGACAGCCGCACTAAAAGTTCCGACTGTTGCGAGGTGGATCGGCAAGAGACGAACGAAGTCGCTCGGCGATTTCGAGAAAAGAGCCGTCGATGCAGCGACGGCAGTTACTCCCGCAACCACGACGGTCGCTCCGACGGGGGGCGCCGCGATGAGCAGAACCGTAGTCCCCGCGATCGTCGCAACGCCGATTACGGTTGCATAGAAGAATACGCCCCGCCTTTCGAACACATGATACTCGGTGAATTGAGGCCCGCGCTCCCACATTCGCCCAAGGAAAGGGCGCAGCGTCTCGCGAGGGACCCAACCGATCCGTACTTCAGGGTGCACGGTGATCGGCTGTTCATTGACGATTTCGCGCATGAGAAACATGTCGTCGTTCAGCACGTCTTCGGGTTTGAACGCGGTCGCAGCTCGCAGGAAGACTTCACGAGGAACGAGGAAGACCCCAGTGCCCTTCAAAAATTCGTCGAAGTTGTCAGGTCGAAGTTCAATCGGTCTGTCCGCGTGCTTGTAGTGGTTGCGGAAGATGAACCGGTGCGAACGGTCCCAATAGAGACAGAAAGCGCTGCGCGCCGTGTCAATGTCGACGGTGCCGACGATCGAGCGAAACGTTGGAGCGAGGCGCTCGACTGCCTCGGCGAAGTCCCTTGGCAGCGTTATGCGTGTATCGAGAAAAAGTATGGATTCGCCTTTGGCGGCCTGAGCCCCAAGGAGACGCGCACGAAAGCGACCGCTGTTTCTCTCGAGATGAAGCGCGCGAAGCTTGGGCTCTCGCTCTGCGAGCGCGTCGAGAATGGCCTGGGTCTCGTCTGTCGAGCCGTCGTTGACAACGAGAATCTCCTTCGCGCGATCGACTAGGCCGCAGTCGACAAAGCTCTGCCAGAGCGTGCCGATGTAGGAACCCATGTTGTAAGTAGGAACTATGACCGTGACGTCCATGGGCTGCGTTTTAGCATGCCATTCGGTCCCGCACACCTTGTCCTACGGAGACAATGGCGCTTGCCGACCTCAGGGCCCTCACGTCAGCTTTCATGTCGCGTGGACGATTACAAAACGACTTCCATTCAAGCGTTTTCTCGCGCCAAACGGCTCCACATCGCGAACAATATAACTCGCGGAGCGCGCCGCAATGCGCAGCGCCCGAAACAAGGAGAAGGATGAAAGCGAACGGTATGTTGGTGCTTGCGGCAGTTCTCGTCAGTGCGAATGCGTGGGCAGATGCGTCGGCGCCAGTCAAAAATGGGCCGCCAGCGGTGACAGCACAGAAGAAGGAAGTGAGCACGAGCTCCCTCGCGGGCGCTGAAAAGCGTAGCGAGACGACGGTGATCAACGTGAACGTGACGGAGCAAGAATCCATCGCGCCGCGCCGCGACGTCGATCCGACGCTGGTCCTCGGATCATTTCCCACGGTCTCCAATACGAAGGCCGAGGCCAAGAGCGACGCGGGAAAACAGAATGAAGTAGCGGCGCCCAAGGCGTCTGCCGTGGTTCAGAATGCGGCTCCTCCAGCAGCGCCCGTCGTGCGCGCGGTCGCCGGGATGATGCCCAAGCTCAAGGCGTGCGTTGCGAAGCCTCGTGGTGCCGTGACCATGAGTGTGACGATTGCAGCCGCGGGAGACATTCACGCGACGATGACGAAGGGGACGCTCGAGGCCGAAGAGGCGACCTGCGCAGCGCATGCGATCGAGACGGCAAAGATTCGCGGCGCGCGGGGGACGACCTCACAGATCGAGCTGTCGCTCTAACGGCCATATCGTCTAGCTCACAAAAGCAAAAACGGGACCCTTCGGTCCCGTTTTGCATTTCAGCGTCGCCTCAATTCTGCCAGCAACTCAGTGCTGCAACAACTCAGCGCCGCGCAAATCCGCCCTACTGAAACCGCCCCGACAATCTGATCGACGTCGGGCCAATCGCTACATCGACCGGTCGCGAGTTCGGGCTCGTCGAGATCAAGAGATACGTCGTGACGATGCCGCTCACGATCGTCGAGGCGCCGAGAATGTCCGTCGCAAGCGATGCCGTCTTCACGTCTTCACGTCTTCACGTCTTTGCGGCGACCGCGCACGTTGCCGTCGTGGAGGGAGATCGCCGAGCTGACGGTTGAGCGCTTTTTGTGCGCCGCTCGCGAGGATGGCCGTCGTCACGGTGCCTGCTGCGAGGATGCCTGTCGTGCCGAGCGCAATCCACGCGGGCGTGCGGCTCGGTGGCGGGCCGAGCGGCTTGGGTGGCGGCGATGGAAATCACGGGGGGCTGATAGATGGTCGACGGAGGGGGATCGACGACAGGCGGGGGAGGCGCGAGCTCGACGAGCGCGCGGTCACCGCTGGCGACCTCGAGCGATTTGACGACGAGACCGCCCGTGGGCGGCGTGTACGTTAGGCGATGCTTTCCAGGACCCGCGTTACGTTGCCGCCCAACTTTGCCGAAGCCGTCAATCATCAGCACTGAGAACGGAGCAGCTGGCACAACATCGGTGCGTCCATCTTCGGCTGGCAGACGTTCTCGTTGACCAATTTGTCGTCGAAGAAGGCGGGCATCGGCAACCCATTCGCCTTGCATCGCGGTGAAAGCGTCGAGCTCTCATCATGGACGCACAAACGATTTTCAACTATCGCGGCCTTACAGAGTTCATGGCCGCGCACGGCTTCGTAGATATTGAGTGTCGTGGCGCTGGGTATCATCCGGCGCCGGCGAGCTTCGGGTGTCTCGACCCGAGACATGCGCACTTTTTGGCCGTTCGCGGTCGGAAGGGTTGAGCGTTCCGTACGTAGGCTAGACGTGCTCGACGCTGATGTCGCTGGCCTTCGGGCGGAACCGCGCAGTTTCGAGTAGGATCCACATGCTTCACCTCGAGGGAAGCGCCGGGGGAGACGTTCATGCGCACACGATTGGACTTAATTTATATGTTGGCCTTCTGCGCCGGCGCAGGCTCGCCTGCTTGCAGTTCGCAGGCGAACAAGGATTCACGCGCGGATAGTGTTCTCGACGCTTCAATAGATGCGCCTGCCGACGCTCGCGAGGTCGCCGATGATGCCGCGGCCCCGGATGCTTCGCTGGAAGACGCCGGGCCCCTACCCGAGATCACGCTCGAAGCGTCGGGAACCGATATTTTTGAGGACGGAAAGGTGACGCTCACGGCGAAGGTCAGCGGCGAGACCTCGTATGTTGTGAGCTTCCTCGAAGGGTCGACAGTAATCGGGAGCGCCGTCAATGGGCCGTTCACGCACGATCTCACTTTCGCTCCCATCGATGCTGGAGCCCACGCGTACGCCGCGCAGCTCGTCACTCCTCAGGGGGTTACAGTCCGGAGCTCAACAGTCACCGTCACCGTGAGTGTGGATGGTTGTTTCGTCGATCCCGTGAACGGTTTGGACAGCAATCCAGGAACAAGAGCGGCACCCATTCGAAATATTCTTCTAGCCGGTAACTTCGCAACACCTAAGCAGAGCGTCTACTTGCTCCCCGCGGTCTACAACTTCGGGCAAAAAACGTCGTTCGACAGCACGTACACGATTCTTCCACGCAGATACCGAGGTGCGGCCAAGATTGGCGCGATCTTCGATGGTGGCGGTTCGGGCCAACTATTGCTGAGTAAGGGAGGAGCTCTGCGCGACATTGCTTTTCAGAGGATGGCGAACGCCATTATGGTCAGCGGGAACTTCAGCGCGAGCGGGCTGACGTTCGACAGCGTGCGCCAACCATTCACCATAGCCCAAGAGGGCGACGTCACCATCGAGGCCGAAAATCTTGGCACGGGTTGGATCAAACACCAACACATAGCGGCCTACACCTCCGACGCATTCCTCGTTGCGAGTGCCAGGTCGAAGGTCACTCTTAGGGCCACCGGTACGACCATTGAAGGGCTCGAGCAAGGTGGCCTCGTGGTGCGCGACGAGGCCAGCGTGATCGTGGAAGGGCTCCAGATGTCCGGTTTGGGCGGTCGCGCGGCCGAACTTTCCGGAAACGCTCGTTTAACGCTTCGCAACGTGACGATCAAAAATTCGGGATTGGCAAATGCGAACGACGAAGATCGGGCATCCATCTGCATCGGCGACTGCACCCACCAGGGGTACCTGAATGTATTTGCGTCATTCCTCACGCTCGAGAATTCTGAAATCTCGGCAACGCCCGGGCCGGCTATCGTCGTTAACTTATCGGGCGCGTCGCCCTCCACTCCGACGCTCTCGTTCACGAACAGCCACCTCGACAACAATCTGGGTCACGGATTGTTCATTGTGCCCAAGCCGTCTGTGCTCCCGGGCAGCCTGGTGTCGATGAATGCAAAAGACACCTCGTTCGATGGGAATAAGGGCGTCGGGATGTCGCTAACGCGAGCGAGCGTCAATTTATCGGGCGGGTCGATCTCGAAAAATCTAAGTAACGGGATAGAGATGACAGGCGCCGGCTCCATGAACACCTTGAAACTGCGCGGAGCGGTAGTCGACCAGAATGGAGGCGACGGAATCTCCTTTGACGGCGCTGTTACGTCGGTTCTCGATCTTGGATCCGCGGCGGACCCAGGTGCGACCACATTCAGCAAGGTTGCGTTGGGATTCAGCGCGTTGCGGCTAGATGCCTTAGTCACCGGCAACGCGTTCGGAAACGCCTGGATGCCGCTTACTCAAGGTTCAGATTCGAATGGGAAATACGTGAACCCAATGTCGCTCACGGGTGTGTCGGGCGCAAATGTCAATGTGGCCGTTGGTGCCAGCGTGAGCGTGGGCCCCTAGTGCGTTCGGAAGCGTATTGAACTGGAACGCGGCAGGCATTTGCTCGAACGGCTAAGCGAACAACAAGGGGAAAACTTTATGTTTGATCGACCGACAATGTTTTTTTGCATGACGGCGCTGCTCGGGGTCATGGTCATCACCAGTAGCCAAGAAAACACGGAGCATGTGGCGATGGCATTTGACGGCGGCGCGAAAAGCGATGCGACAAACAAC
>JAHFDV010000436.1 GCA_023248815.1 Myxococcales bacterium | reverse complement strand
GCCTCTTCCATGCTGCAGCGCAGCCGAGAGCGCGCTCAGTTGCTGCGAGAAATCAAAAAGCCGAGCGTGCCTATGAGCACGACGACGACCACTGCGAAAATGCCGATCGCAAAGCGCGAAGCTCGCCGCGCGTTGAACGGAGGAACGGGGGAGGCCGAAAATGCCGGCGCTGGCAGTTGTGGCTCGAGAGACGCGAGGTGCCCCGCGTGGAGATTGGATGCGTTGGCAGCGAAGCCTCCCGCCGCACGAATGTCGATTGGCGTCGCCCGCGAGATCCTCGGCAAGGGAACGGTGTTCTTCGGGAGCTCGGTCACGGCCTTGGCTTGGGACCCGCGCGCGAGCGCGTTCGAGCGCGCAGACGACGGGGCGTCTTGCGCAGATTGGACGGTCGCGTTTCCGGGAGGTTGCGCAGCAAGGGGCCGACCTGGACCGATGCCACCGCGCGTCGTCGCGAGCGGGAGCGTATTCATCGGAAGGTGCTTCCGAAGGAGCTCGGCGGTGCCGGGATTCACGTCACGAACCGTCTGGTCATTCGGTAGTGCATCTTGAAGCTCCGCGGCCCTGCTCTGGCGAACCGGCGCTTCCCCTTTGGCAGGGAGAACACTGAAGACGCGCGTGGCACCTTCGTCGACGGTCTCACGACCGACGCGCCACGCATCTTCAAAGAGTCCGGCGGCCTCGAGCGCAGCCTCTCCGTGACGCGATGCCATGTCGACGAGAGCGGCGGCGGCGGTCGTCACCGCGAGAAGCGAAGCGATCGGATAGAACGCGCCGTCCCACGTGCTGGCGTGTGCCTGCCAGACTATCTTGGTGCCGGCTTCATCGACGCCCCAATCGAGCTCGACAGGGCCGATCGTCGTGTCGGCATAGAGATCGAACAGTTCGCTCGCTCTACGGGCTGCGCGCACGCCGCTCGCGCGTGCGAGGAGCATGGCTTTGCCGTCCAAGAAGTCCGATGACATGAGATCGCCGAGAACATTGGGCGCGAGATTGACCTCACAAGCTGCAAGAAGCCCGCGCCACGGAGTGCCATCGTCGCCCGTCGGAACGTGCGCGAGGATCTCTTTGCTCGCTCGCGCGAGCAGACGCGTGTTCGTCGAGAGCGTCGAGAGCACGTAGCGTTCGAGCGACGAAAGTCGCTTCCAAATGATGGGCGTCAGCGATAGCTGCGGTCCCAATGCCGATACGAGTCGCTCCGGCGGAACCTCCGGATCGGGCTCGGAGGTGATCGACATCATCTTCATGTGATGCTTCGCCTCGCCCACGATCGAGCGCTGCACGGCGATGGGATCGATGGTCTCCCCTGCCCCGAGATTCACGAGCGTGCGCCGGTGGTCCGGAGAAAGAAGCGACCAGCCGCGCAGTGAAAGGACGATGCCCGAACGGAAGAGGGACCGCGCAGCCGCGAGCGGCGGACGAGCGAGATCTGCCCCGATCTCTTCGAATCCGAAGACGGTCATGAGTCCCCTCTCATTCAGCGTTCATCATACAGGGTCTCGACGACGGAGCAGGACGAAGAGAATCGCCATCATCACTCCCGTCATGCCGTAGAGCACGGCATGAGGCAGCCACGTGAGCGTCCAGTCCGAGAAACCCCACGCGCCGGGAATCGAGTCACTGCCGATCTGAGCAACCGCACAATGGAAGCGGCCGGCATAGATGAAGTCGGGCGCGCTCGTGAGCTCGGGCCTGTGGAGGTCGATGACCCAAGCCGGCGCGTTCTGGATAGCTGCGCGCTCTTCGGCGATGGATCCTTGGAAGCCCCAGCGCGCGGGCATCACGTACATCAGCGGCTTGAGCATCGGGTTCGTCGTCATGGGAACCATGAGACCTCCCAAGACGACCTGCGGAATGAGCGCGATCGGCGTGAGCGCCATCGCGGCCTCGGCAGAAGCGACGACACTGGAGAGTAGGAGTCCGAGTGCTGCCGCATTCATCGACACGGCGACCATCACGAGGAGCTCGAGGAAGAAGGACTGAACGCCGCCTTCGAAGCCCAGCGAGAAGAAGACGATGCCGAGGAGCATCGCGCACTGAACGACGCAAACGAGGCTCAGGATGATGTACTTCGACATCACGTAGTTGAAGAGCGAGAGATTGACCATTCGCTCTCGCAGATAGATCGCGCGCTCGGTCACGATCTCGCGCGCGGCGTTGCTCGTTCCGAACCACACGCAGCTGACGACGACGAAGAACATCGCGACCGTGTGGTCGCCCGTGATCTGCATCGAGTTCATGAGATCCTTCGTTGCCGAAGTCGTGTCTGGAGCTTTCTTCGAGAGCTCGTTCAAAGCGCCGAGGCACCAGAACGGAATCGAAGGCTTTTGTCCGCCGAAAGTCATCGCGAGAAGGATGCCGATGACGGGCGCCTGCAGGAACATGATGGCAGCGCCGGCGCGATCACGCGTCTTCACCTTCCAATAGCGCGAGACGAGGAGCGCGAGCTGCTTGAAGAGCGGAACGTCGGCGCGGCCAGCGACGCCGTTGGTCTTCGAACCTGTTCCGACGGCGCGAGGCCCCGAATACATCTTCTGGAAAACCGGATTGCTCTGGTTGAAGAACTCGCCGCGCCATTGCTTGGCGGCCTCGAGACGACTCGTATTTCGTGTCACGTTCGGATCGTGCCGCTTCATCTCGTCGAGCGTGGCGCGCTCGCGAATGTTGAGCATGTCGAACATGTCGCGCGGGTTGTCGATGCGCTTGTGATTTGGCGCGAGCGCTCGGTAGGGCGAATTCGGGCGGTCGACCAGCGAAGAGAAAAAGCGATACGCGTCTTCACCTGCCGGACCGAAGTAGGTCGGGATACCGCCGTAACCCATGATGAACGCGAGATTGAACTTCTCGAACTCGTCCTTCGCGGGCTGGTGAATCGTCATGATGATCGTCTTGCCCGTGCGCTTCACGAGGTCGGACAAGAGCGAGATGAGGGCCGTCGTGTCGTCGGCGGCGAGACCGCTCGTCGGTTCGTCGAGGAAGACGATGACGGGATCGGTGACGAGCTCGAGCGCGATGTTGACGCGCTTGCGCTGACCGCCCGAGAGCACCTTCTTTTCGGGCTTTCCGATCTGGAGGTTCTTCACGCCTTCGAGGCCGAGGTCACGCAGCGTCTGCTCGACACGGGCGTCGATTTCTTCGTCCGAATAGTCGGGCGGGAGGCGGAAGCGGGCCGAGTAGCGGACAGCTTCGAACACCGTGAGCTCGGGATGCACGATGTCGTCTTGGGGGACGTAACCGATGGATCCTCGGAGCGCGTCGTAGATAGCGTAGAGGTCCTCGCCGTTGACGCGCACTTGTCCGCTCGAGGGCGGCATGTAGCCGTTGAGCGTCATCAAGAGCGTCGTTTTGCCGGCGCCTGAAGGCCCCATGAGCGCGATCATGTCGCCCGGCATCGCCTTGAAAGATACGCGGTCGAGAAGCGTCTTTACCGCGCCCTTGTTGTCGCGATCGGGTACTTCGATCGTGAGGTCCCACGCTTCGATCTCGTAGAGCGGTTTCCCTGCCCAAGACGCCTGCTGATCCTCGACGACGACGTTGATCTGCGCGCCGGCGATCTGAATGATGACCGGCATCGGACCGATGAGAATTTTCTCACCGTTCGAAATCGGGACGCGCTGCCCGGGATTGAGGCGCTGGCCGCGAACGAACGTGCCGTTGGCCGAGCGAAGATCTTCGAGGAAAAGCTCGTCTCCCTGCTTGTGAATCTGCGCGTGACGCGAAGAGACCTGGGGATGCTGGACGACGATCTTGTTCTCGGGCGTACGGCCGATCGTAATCGCTGTACTCTGCAACTGATCGAGCGATAGCTCACCAATGACCGTGCGGTGCTTGCGCGGTCCGGGTGCACCGCCGTCTCCCCCTGGAGGTGCTCCTGGCCCGCCTGCGGGTGGTCCACCTGCCATCGGTCCACCGTGCGCTTGACCTTGCGGCCCCTGCACGAGCTGCGATTGCCCCGTGACGAACGCGACGATCGTCGGGTGATTCGTCGGCAGTTGGACCTGACCGAGGAAGTAGGCGACTCGTGGATCGAAGGGGATCGCTTGTCCGAGCGGAACGGGCTGACCGTTCACATAGATGGGCGCATCTGCGACGATGAGAACTTGTGCGCCTTGGCGCACGAGCCTCGCATGACGCGGCGCCGTACTTGGAAGTGCGACGTCCGAACTGGGATCACTACCGATGAGGAGGAAGTCCTTCACGGCTGCCGAGGCTATCACGGATGATCCTCAGCGCGGCCCTGCATCCTTGAAGGTGAGACGCGGAAGTTCGGGCTGAATCTCGCGCACGAGCGGCTCGAGCGGAGGATCAGCGCTGAGAGCGAGTGGCAGCGCCGACGGCTGCAGCGATGAAGCGCTCGATTCGGTTTTTCCGACGAAGCTCGGCGTCTTGTGATTGCTGCGGCGATGATGTTCGTAGAGCACGTAGCCGACGACGACGAGAATGAGGACTCCCGCCGCGAGGAAGACGAACGGCATCATCGGACGACGTGGGGCTCGCCGCGAAATTGGCGGAGCGCGCGGAAGACTCGCGATGGGGCCCGAGGGCTCCCGTGAATTGGGAATGCCCAGAGCCTCGGGATAGCGAACGGAGGGCAACGGAGGCGCCAACCCGCCCATCGCCAAGCCTGCCTGCGGATTCGCCTGCGTCTTGTCGACTCCGGGCAGGCTCCGCGGAGGCGTGTCGCCGAGAACTACGGTCGCGCCGCCCTTCCCTCCTTCGAGTGCGCGCACGAGGATGACCGAGATGTTGTCGTGGCCGCCACGCTGGTTGGCGAGCGCGATGAGGTGGTCTTTTGCCGCAAGAAGCGGCTCACGCGAGACGATCGACGTCATCTCGTCGACCTTCACGAGATCGGTGAGGCCATCACTCGCGAGCAAGAACACATCGCCTGCTTGAAAGCCGAACGTCGCAATCTCGACCTCTGCGACCTCCCCTGTCCCCAGCGCACGCATGATCTGGTTCGCTTCGGGATGATTCTCTGCTTCTTCCGGGCGAAGCGCGCCCATCTCGACGAGCATCCGCACCTTCGTGTGATCTTGCGTGAGCTGCTCGCCGCGACCGTTGGCGATGCGATAGAGCCGGCTGTCTCCGACGTGCCCCACGAACGCCGCATCGGGCGTGAGCAAGAGCGCGACGACGGTCGAGCCTGGTCGCATCGGGCCATCGAGTGCCGAGAGCGCGCGGACCTTTGCGTGCGCGCGCGCAATGGAATTACGTAAGGCTTCGGCAGCCGATTCGTTTTCATCGAGCGCTAGCGTTTCGCGGATGGCGATCGTCGAAGCTTCCTTGCCTCCGACATGACCGCCCATTCCGTCGCAGACCGCCGCGAGAAAACCAATT
>JAHFDV010000435.1:864-5343 GCA_023248815.1 Myxococcales bacterium | reverse complement strand
CGTCGCCTTCGTGAAGCGCGGCACCTTCCGATCCTTGGCGTGGGCGTATCCGGTGTGAACCTTCTCGTCAGTCGCAGCCGACGTTCCAAGCGGCGGGCTTTGGAAGAGCGCCCGTCGCATAGAGCTCCGACCGCGCGCGGCATTCGAGCGCGGCTACATCGTCGAGAGGAAACGGCCCGACACACGTTGCGCGCGTTCGGAGCGCGGCGTCGTAGACGCTCGAGGCTGCGGCAATCGCGGCCTCTGCGAGATCGTCGTTGAAGTCTGCCATCGTCGGTACTTCGAGCGGGTCGGAGCGTATGCCGGCGGGAGCAACGGCAGGGTGCTCCGAATCGCCGCGTGAAAAGATGCCCTCTTTGTTCGCGGTGGCGCCCGCGGCCGACGTCACGACGACCGAGTAAGGGACATTCCATTCGTGATGGCGGATCGTGTACGGGACGCGCGCGATGATGTCGCGTTCGAGCACCGCGGGCGTGCGTCGCTGCTCGCTGAGTGCGTCGTCGAGTACTCGCCTGCGTTCGTTGTAGGTGGGACGAATCGCCTCGTAGAGATCGCACGCGTCCTTCGTTCGGCGGCTGTTGCAGCGCGCCTCTCGGTCGCGCGTGTCTTGTTCGATGGCATCGAACGAGTATTGAGCGCGACGAACCGCTGCATCGACCGACGCGCGTGCCGGGTTCGTATAAGTTTCTCGCCCCGATACGTATTCGGCGATCTGCATCTCCGAGCGTACGGAGTGCTGTACGGCGCCGAGGCTCTCTCGAAGCTCCTCGGTCAAGTCGGCCACGGCATTGGCGGCACAGTAGGCGCGCGGACCGAGGTTTCTAGCGATGGCGCTGCAGGTCCCTTCGAGGGTCGCCGTCACATTCCCGCGCACCGCGATCTTCAAAGAGATCGGCAGAGCCGTTGCGCTCACGAACGTTTTCTCTGCACTCTGCACAGAATTCGCGTCGGCGACGTTTTTCGAAAAGCACGCGGCCGTGCGCGCATAGACGAAGGCAGCGGCCGGTGTCGCGCCTTGAGCTGCATAGACGAAGCGCTTCGCGGCACTCTCGCGCTCTTCCTGCACGATTGCATCGTAGGCGGGATCGTTGACGGTCTTGATTTGTTCGCCCACGCAGTTGTAACGAGCGAGCATCGTCGAAGGCTTCGAGATCTGCTCTAGGGTCTGGCAAGATTCGCGGTGTATCGCCTCCGATTGTCGAAGAAGAGCAATCGCCTCCGACTGATTGGGACGCACGCGCCGAAGACCGACGAGGCTCGCGGTGCACGCGGCGAGCTTCCCGCTTCTTCCGCACGCAACACGCGCGGTTTCGAGCGTCTTCGACTCGAGAAGATCGGCCGTGCGCGAAGCCTCTGCGCAGGACTTCTTGTCGTCCGGCTTCAGCGTGCACGCATCGGCCCAAGCGAGTGCCTCCGCTGCGAGATCCCCTCGCTTGTGAGCCGCGATCGCGGCGTCTTTCCGTTGTGAATAGAGGCTCGCGCCACAACCGCCGATGACGGGCAGACACGAAAGAGCGAGGAGAAGGGGCGCACGAAAAGGTGACATCGTTCAGCTGCACGCTTACCGCTTCACGCAGAGTCGTCAAAGGCGATTTGCGATTCTCGTGTGCTAGTTAAGACCGTCGTGCTTTTCACCAGCATCGCCATCGTCGCTCTCTTTGCGCTCGTATTTTTGAGTCGCGCCGGAGAGCTCTTCCGCCTCTCCGTGCGCGACGGTCGCGTGCTCGTCGTAAGTGGACGTGTCCCAACATCTTTCCTAGACGACGTACGCGACATCCTCGACTCGCCGCTCGCTGGCGGCAAGCGCGTGCATCGTGCAACCATCGTCGGACACAAGTCGGGGCGCGGCGGTCGTCTCGCCCTCTCGGGCGATCTTGCCGACGCGACCGCGCAGCGCCTCCGAAACACGTTCTCCCTCTATCCGAGCGTCCGTCTTGTCAACGCTCCCGCGATCGCCCGTCCAACGCTTGGTCAACGGCTGGGTATCGCTTGGCTCGCGTGGCTCCTCGAAGAGGCGCCGAAGTGAGAAACGAAGCCTCTCAGGGCTCCACTGATCTCTTGTGCGGTGCCCTGACCTCGCGCCGGCATGCACTTGCCGAGAATTGCAACGCGCCGGACGCTCCGACGCGAACTTGCCGCCAAGAGTGCGTCTGAAAATCCAGGAGGGAACGCACTAAGAGGGCACAGCTCCATCGACCGAGCGCGGCTGCACTCGACCGTCGGCTCCGGCCCCCGCATTTCTCGCGACATTCGCTTTACAGGAGGCTCCCCGTAGCGAATATCTCGCTGAAGCAAATCCATGAAGCCTACCCGTATTCTCACCGGTCTTCTCCTCGCCGTCTTGGCTTGTGGTTCCTCTTCTACCAATCGCAAGGTCGGCCCCAAGACCGGACCCGACACCAACGTGGTCGACGACGATCCGAGCAATGCGCCGCAGACATGCGATCAGGCCGCGAAAGCCGGTTCGTACATCGGTTGCGAATATTGGCCGACGATCACGATGAACCCGCTTGTCGATCCCGTGTTCGACTTCGCCGTCGTCATCGTCAATGTCGGTCCAGTGGCTGCCAGCGTCAAAGTCGACGGCCCGCAAGGCACGTCGGAAGAGACCACCGTCGCGTCGGGCGAGATCAGCAAGATCTATCTCCCGTGGGTCGATGCGCTCAAAGGGTCGGAAGATACCGCGATGACATCGGGCCTGGTGCGCGGCGGCGCGTTCCATCTCGTGTCCGATCAACCGGTCGTCGTTTACCAATTCAACGCGATCGAATACGCGCCGCAGGGCGGACCAGCGGGCAAGAAGTGGGACTGCACGCCGCGTGAAGACGGCAACGACTGCTTCTCCTATACGAACGACGCGTCGCTGCTCTTCCCGACTTCGGCCCTATCGACGAGCTATCGACTCTCTGGCTTTCCCGCCGTTCAAGGGGGCGGCCCGGGCTTCGTCTCTGTCACCGCAGCGCAAGACGACACGACGGTCACGGTGAAGCTCGGTTCGATCGCCGGCACGCTCGCTTCGACCGACGGCAAGGTGAAGGCGCAGTCGGGTGGCGGATCGAGTGTAAAGTACACGCTCAGCGCAGGCGACGTGCTGCAGCTCGCGAGCGCACCTGGCAAAGATCTTTCGGGCTCACTCGTCGGTTCCGACAAGCCCGTACAAGTCATCTCCGGCCATTCGTGCGCCAACGTCCCGACGGATTTCGGCGCGTGCGATCACCTCGAAGAGGTCGTGCTCCCCGCCGAAGCTCTCGGCAAGCGCTACGTCGTCGCGACGCCGACGCCCCCAGTGGCGAAGGCTGCCGCGGGGCATGTCGTTCGTTTCGTAGGAAACGTCGACGGGACGAAGCTCACCTATTCACCTTCGCGGCCACCCGGCTGCCCGACGACGCTCGACGCCGGCGAAGTCGCCGAGTGCAACGATCCGAGCGGCGACCTCGATTTCTTGGGACAGCCCATGGATGCGACGAGCATCGTGAAGAAATCGTTCGTCGTCGAGGGAGACAACGAGTTCTCCGTCTCGACGTATCTCGTCGGGCAATTTTATCTCTACTTCAGCGACATGCAGAGGTGCGCGTTGATCCTCGACCCCGATCAGCAAGCCGACTGCATCAAGAACGACTCTTCAGGCAAAGCGCGCACCGGAGACCCGAGTCAGACGCTCGTCCTTCCGAGCGAGCAGTTCCGTTCCAACTACGTGTTTCTGGCGCCGGACGACTACCAGAACAACTTCCTCGACGTGACGATGGAAGAAGGGACGGAGCTCACGCTCGACGGAAACGTCGTCACCGAAAGCTTCGAGACCGTCGCGGGAACTTCAGGGGTCGTGCGCATCAAGCTCGACGGCGGCAAAGACGGCGCGCACACCCTCAGCGCAACGGCGCCCGTGGGCATTCAAGTCTTCGGCTTCGGATCCTTCACGAGCTACGCATATCCGGGCGGCGGAGACCTTCGCAAGATCGCGCCGCCTCCGCAGATCAACTGAGTCCGCCGAAATAGCGTCCCGGTGTTTCGCCGTCCAGCGATCGCGCGGTCGAGCTGTTGAAAGACCCGTCAGCGGCGTCCTCGACACGGCAACCCTTACGGTTTCGCTTGGCGCACGAGCGAGGCAGAGGGCTCAAGAGGCGGATTGGCTCACGGGATTCACTCATCGCATTTTGGCGCGGCGTCGTCCGCGAGTTCGAAAAGCGTGGATTTTGAGTTTCGAAGCGTTGCGCACTGAATAGAACGCCGCCGCGCACCGTCGCCAAAACAGTCGCCGTTATCGATAGTTACACCCGTACGGAGTAAAGCGACGTTCACGCGAGGAGCGCACGCGCAGCGACTACGCGCACATAGGTGCGGCACACGCGTTGCTCTCTCTTCACTCATCATGAAGCAATCGTTCTTCGCCTCGCTCTTTCTTGGCCTCTCTCTCAGCGTGATGGCGTGCGGTCCCGAATACGACCGCGGCGCGGGCGATACGGAGCTCGACGAGCCCGC
>JAHFDV010000435.1:0-854 GCA_023248815.1 Myxococcales bacterium | reverse complement strand
GGTCTCGACAAGAAAGATCTCCGCTACCTCTTCGCCGAGAACTTCGAATCGTTGAGAGTCTCGGAGGCGTGGGAGATCTGGAGCGCGGCCGGTCGCGCGAATGCAACGGTCGCCATCTTCCCCTTCGTCAACAACACGACGCAACACATGGAAGACGATCTCGAGTCGCTTCTCAGCGAAGCCGAAACCGCGCTCGTCGAATCGCGAGCGGTGAGCGTCATCAGTTGGGAGCGACAGCCTGAGCTCGCCGAAGAAGTGAGGGCGCAGCAAGGATCGAGCTTCGATGCGTCGAAGGCGACGACTTACGGAAAGCAAGCAGGCGCCAAATACGTCGTCACCGGCAAGGTCGAGACGGTGGACGAGCGCACGAGCGACAACCATCGCGTGCAGTACTTCCTCTTCATGCAAGCGATCGACGTCGAGACGAGCGTCGTCTTGTGGCAGCACAAAGCTCTCGTCACGAAGACCTTCGGTTGATTGCGATGAAACGATGTTCGCTTTTCTTCGCCGCACTTGCCGTTCTTGGACTCGGCACACTCTCAGGATGCTCTCGCGAGCCCATCGATCCGCGCATCGAGATGGGAGACGTGCTCGATACTGGAGATACCGAAGGCGCACTCCGTCCGATTTCCCGCGCACTCGCAACGTCTTCCAACGACTCCATCCCGGACGATCTCACGGGAGACTCCGGCCTTTGGCTTCTCGAGCGCGGAACGGTCCAGCTGGCACTCGGCAACGCGGAAAGCAGCGCCCGAGATTTTACCGTGGGGTCGCCGCTTTTCGACGAGCAAGATCTCTCGCACACGGAAGCAGAAGACCTGCTCGGCTATCTCTACGCCAACGACTCGTCACAC
>JAHFDV010000105.1:11362-14047 GCA_023248815.1 Myxococcales bacterium | reverse complement strand
CGATTGCCCCTGCAGCAATCGTGAGAAGTCCCGACGAATCGGAGGAGCCGCCTTCGCTCGTCGGTTGCGGCACGGTGCTGCAGCCCTCTTCAAAGCCGTCCGGCTGGCCGTCTTCGGTGTAGCCACCGCCATCGTCGCCGTTGCCGTTACCACCCGTTGGCACGGGCGGACTATCCGCATTTTGCGGCGTCGCGCACAGGTAGTTGTCGCCCCACGAACCTTTCAGATCGTCCGCTTCATACCAGCGCGTGCACGACTGCCCCTTGGGCTCGCCGTTGGAGGACCATGAAAATATGTAAGGTGCATCCTTTGGGAGGCAGAGATAGTTGTCCGCCCAGACCGCGGGTGTCTCGTCCTTTGGCTCGTTGATATTCGTACAGGTCATCCCTTCGATGGGACCTTCGGAAGACCACTGCATGCCGATGTCGACGGTGCTGCAGAAGTAGTTGTTCTTCCACTTTTTCGCGTCCTTGGGTTCATCGAGGCGCACGCACGTTTGATCGTCGACGGGCCCGTCCGCGCTGAACGTGAAGATTCCGGAGGAGAAGTCCGTCGTCGCAGAGACACAGAGGTTGTTGTCTTCCCAACCGTTGCCCTTCTCTTTGGGCTCGTTCCAGTTGAAGCAGTCTTGCTTGTCGATCTCGCCCTTGGAGTTCCACTCGAGCGTGAGGCGCGAGTCGGAGGGAAGACACACGAAGTTGTTCGACCATGACTTCGAATGAGCTTCCTTCGAAGAAGGCTCTGTAATGTTGGTACAGCGCATTCCTTCGATGGGACCATCGCTCGACCACTCGAGGCCGATGTCTTTGTCCGTGCAGAGGTAGTTGTTGTCCCAGCCGTCTTTGTCATCCGGCTCGGTGATCGCTACGCACGTTTTGCCCTTGTTCTTGCCGTCGCAACTGAAGGTGACGCCGCCGTTCCCGCGGTCGCACGAGCATTTGTCGTGCGCTTTCATGTAGGCCAAAGGGTCTTGCACTTGGCCGAAAGCGTAGCCGTTGATGCTCTTGCTCATCGTGAGATGCAAGTGCGGTCCCGTCGAACACACGCCGGTCGTGCCAACCCTGCCGATGATCTTCCCCTTCGTGACCCTCGTGCCAGTGCCGAGCGGAGATTGCGCGATCATGTGGGAGTAGCCCGAGAACATGCCGTCCGCGTGCTTGACGACGACGACATTGCCGAGACACCCCGACTTCGCGCGCAAAACGACTACGCCGTCGGCGATGACCGGAATGCCCGTGCCAGCCGGTTGCGGAAAGTCTACGCCGCGGTGCGGATGCGCGCGGTTCTTGAGAGAACCGAAGCCGTCAGCGACGTTGGGATTCGGAAACGGGTATCGGTAACAGACGTCGGCGGCGAGCGCGTTCGTCGTCGTTACGATCGACATCGCGAGGGCCGCGATCCCAGCAAGTTTTCCGAACGGTTCCATGTGTGACCTCCTGCGTTGCGACGAGTCCCAAACGAACCATCGCATTCGAATCCGTACACACAAGGAATCACGGCGCTTTTAGCGTTTTTTTAGATCACAATTAAATCGTCGATGGATCGCCGATTGGCCGACTCCGGCGGTGATGATCGATCAGTGAATGCGACGACGACGGACGGCACCAGCGGCGATGGCGGCCGCCGCGACCGTGAGCAAGCTCGACGACCCTGAAGACTCATCGCCACTTGGCGAATGCGTCGCCGAGCTGCAACCGGGCTCGGCGTAATTGCCCTCGGGATCGTCTCCTTCGTACTGCTTGCCGTCCGTCCCTTGCGGACTCGCGCACAAATAGTTGTCGCCCCACGAGCCTTTCAGATCGTTCGCTTCATACCAACGCGTGCACGCCTGCCCATCGGGCGCGCCCGTCGAGTACCACGAGAACGTGTAAGGTGCATCTTTCGGAAGGCAGAGATAGTCGTCGGCCCAAGCGGCAGGCGTCTCGTCCTTGGGCTCGTCGATGTTCGTGCAGTCCATTCCGGCGATGGGGCCTTCGGAAGACCACCGCATGCCGATGTCGACGGTGCTGCAGAAGTAGTTGTTCTTCCAGTTCTTCGCGTCCTTCGGTTCATCGAGGTGAACGCACGTCTGATCGTCGATGGGACCATCGCTGCTGAAAGTGAAGATCCCCGAAGAGAAATCCGTCGTTGCCGAGACGCAGAGGTTGTTGTCGTCCCAACCGTTGCCCTTCTCCTTGGGTTCGTTCCAGTTGAAGCACTTCTGGTCGTCGATCTCGCCGTCGGAGCTCCACTGAAGCGTCAGCTTCGAATCCGAAGGAAGGCACACGTAGTCGTTCGCCCAAGAAGACGCATGCGTCTCTTTCGACGAGTTCTCGGTGATGTTCGTGCAGCGCATTCCCTCGATCGGACCATCCGCCGACCACTTGAGACCGACGTCCTTGTCCGTGCAGAGGTAGTTGTTGTCCCATCCGTCTTTGTCATCGGGCTCGTCGACGGCGATACACGTCTTGCCTTTGTTCGGCCCATCGCAGCTGAACGTGAAGCCGCCATCGCCACGATCGCAGGAGCACGTGTCGTGCGCCTTGATGTACTTGTAGGGATCTTGGACCTTGCCGTAGGCATAGCCCGTCACCGTCTCACTCATCGTGAGATGCAAGTGCGGTCCCGTCGCGCAGGCGCCCGTGCGGCCCACTCTGCCGATGGTCTTTCCCTTGGTGACTTTCGTTCCCGTGCCGAGCGGTGAGC
>JAHFDV010000105.1:0-11352 GCA_023248815.1 Myxococcales bacterium | reverse complement strand
AGCATGTGCGAGTAGCCGGTGAACATTCCATCTGCGTGCTTCACGACGACGGTGTTGCCGAGACACGCCGTGTACGTTCGCAGCACCACGACGCCATCGGCCGCAACTGGGATGCTCGTTCCTGCTGCTTGGGGAAAGTCGAGACCGCGGTGCGGTGACGTTCGACCTTTGAGTGATCCGAAGCCATCCCCGACGTTGGGGTTCGAGAACGGAAGTCGGTAGCAGACGTCCGCCGCAAGAGCGTTCGTCGTCGTGAAGACCGACATCGCGAAGAGGGCGACGCTTCCGAGCTTGCCGAAGGGATTCATGCGTGACCTCGTTGGGGCATCAAAGCGAGAGGGAGCATCGCATCGCGAGCGTCGAACGCAAGAAACTCGCCCTTTAAATAGGTCTTAACGAGCGTGACATGGATCGCGCGATCCATCCTTCGAGGCTTCACGCATCGCGCGATCTTCGCGCTTCTTTGACGTACGTTTCAGTTCGCAACGAGCCGTGTTGAACGGCGCCTCGCACTGAAACCTATTCGCTCTCGCGAGCGAGGCGATCGAGCAATTCCAAGAAGAGATGACGCTCGCCGGATGTGAGCGTCTTCGTGTTCGGAAGCAAGGCGCGCAATGCAATGGCCGCGGATGCGGGAGAGAGACTCTTCGTCGGCTTCTGCCCCGTCGTGATCGCTTGAATCACTGCTTCACGGGCACTCTTCGAGAGTCCAAGATTGCGTCGGTCCTCGGGCATGGCAAGGAGCGACAACACCGTGCCGCAACCTGCGGCGTGAACGAGCTCTGCGGCCCTCTCCTCATTGACACGCAATTGGCCTGCGGCCGCGATGCGGCGAATGAGCTCCTCGAGGACGCGGTAGCCCGCCGCTGCTGCTTTGGAGGTCACGCCTGGGCGCGGATCGCCATAGATGATCCCGTAGACGGCAGGGTTCGCGAGACCGAAGCCGATGTGGAGGTCCCAGCCAGATCGCAGATCTTCGACGGGATCTCGTCCGATTTTGCGAACCTTCTTCTCTGCGACATAGCGCGCGAATCCGTGCTCGGCGACGGCGTCGAGGAGACCGCTCTTGTCACCGAAGAGGCGGTACATCGTCGGAGCTTGGACGCCGGCAGCCTCGGCCACCGCGCGCGTCGTCAACGCTTCGCGTCCGCCGTCCGCGAGTAGATCCGCCGCGGCGGCGATGATGCGCGCCCGAACCTCGTCGCGCGAGTCGATCTCTTCGGCCGCTTCCTTTACGTGCGCTGCTTTCAAGGTGTTTTCAACGATACCACTGCGGCGTTAGCGAATCGGTGTTATCAGTGATAACTAGGTATTGTTATCTACGGAAAGTAGACCGCGACTTCGCGGTGCACTTGCGAACGAAGGAGTTCCTCATGATTGTAGTCACCGGTGCCAACGGAAAGCTCGGGCGAGCCATTGCCGAACGGCTCAGCGAAAGAATTCCCGCTTCGGAAGTAGGCGTCAGCGTTCGCGACGTCGAGAATGCAGCGGCGCTTCGAGCGCGCGGAATTCGCGTGCGTCAGGGAACGTTCACCGATCCGGCGAGTCTTCGCGATTCGTTCGAGGGCGCGTCACAGCTGTTTCTCGTCTCGAGCGGTACGACCGCGGGCGACACGCTGATTCAACATCGCAATGCGATCGACGCGGCGCTCGCAGCGGGAGTTCGGCGCATCGTTTACACGAGTCATATGGGTGCCAGCGATACATCGCATTTTCCTCCCATGCGAAACCACGCCGCTACCGAGACGATGCTGCGCGAGTCGGGGCTCCCGTTCACGTCACTGCGCAACGGCTTCTACGCTTCGGCAGGCATCATGTTCATGGGCAATGCTCTCGAAACCGGCAAGCTCATCGCGCCAGAAGATGGCCCAGTCTCATGGACGGCACACGCAGACCTCGTCGAGGCAGCGGTTGCAGTTCTCACCGAAGAGGGGAGGTTCGAAGGCCCGACGCCGCCGCTCACTTCTTCGAGCGCCGTCGACATGACGGAGATCGCAGCGATTGCCTCGGAGCTCACAGGGCGCGCGATCGACCGCGTCATCGTCTCGGACGAGGACTATCGCGCGAGCATGGTGGCGCGCGGGACGCCTGAGGTGGTGGTGAACATCGCAATGGGGATGTTCCTTGCGAGTCGGGCGCGCGAGTTTGCGGCCGTAGACCCCACGTTGGAAAAGCTGATTGGACGCCGCCCGCTGTCGATGCGCGACGTACTGGTCGCGCAACTCTCGAAGTAAGCGGCGTCTCCGCTCGGGAAGAGCGACGGAACGCCGTCACGAACGGCTTCGACGACAATGGGATATCCTCGGCGCCACGATGCCCAACGATGCCGATGTCGCGCGAATCGATCCTCTTCAACGCCGCGTTGCCGCGCGAGCGGTCGTTCTTCTCGTGATCGCAATGTTGACGGGTGGCTGGGCGGGGATCGCTCTCGCGGGCAAAGTCGTCATTCCGATTCCGCATCTCGCGCTTGCCGCGCACTTGAATGCGCTTCTCGGCGGCATTTGGCTGCTCGCATTTTCGTTCACATTGCCGATGCTCGCCTACGGCGAGAAGGCGAAAGAGCGCCTCGCATGGCTGCAGCTCATTCCCAACTACGGCAATTGGTTCGTGACGCTCATCGCATCCTTTTGGGGCGTGCGCGGCATTGCGTTCACGGGTGACACCAAGAACGACATCATCGCCGCGGCGCTCATCCTCGTCGTCGTCTTGCCGGCATTGGCGGGCACGTTGGGATGGGCGTGGGGGTTCCGAAAGAAGCTCGTCGACTGAGCGTTTGGACGATGCGCTGAAATAAGAGAAGCCCTCGAATCTTTCGATCCGAGGGCTTTCTCAAGAGTCGCTGACAGACTCGTCGTTCGTTAGGGCGAGAGTATCGCCTTCACGACACGTTAGAGCGCCTGAGGCGCCTTCACGACGAGGAGGTGCGCTGCGTGATTGTTCACATAGCCGCCATCGGGGAACGGATTGTACGAACCCGCGGGGCCACCGACGATGATGTACGCGTAGTTCGATCCGGCCGACCAGAACGCCGCGCCGGCTTCCGTCTGAAGCGAAGCGGCTTGCGTCGAAGCGTTGCCGATGTCGATCGTGCCGACGAGCGGAAGCGGCGCTTCTGCGTCACCTGCGTTCGAGAGACGAATCGTCGAATCGACCGAGAGTCCCGTAATCGCCGCAGGCGCTGCCGGAAGAATCGAGCCGAAGGTTGCGCCCTCGACGACCGTTTGATACGCGCCGCCGTCGTTCTTCACGTGAACGGAGGGGGAGAGGCCCGAGACTTCGGAAGAGAGGTGCGCGAACTGGACGCCCGAAGTGCCCGTTGCCGTCACGTCGTTCGAGAGCACCTTCACGAGGAGCTGGAGATTGCCGTGGGGATTTCCGCCGTCGTAGTTGGGGCCGCAGATCGCTGCGTTGCCAGCCACGCCGCCGCCTGCGTTGCCACCGGCCGCGCCCGCAGGCGAGCAGCCCGTGATCGCGAGGAGCACGGTCTTGTTCTTCGAGAGCGTTCCCTTGGCGACTGCCGGCAAACGGAAGTAGTCGACGCCTTCTTCCAATTGGTCGGTGCCGCCGCTGTCGACGCCTTCGAGGGTCACGAGCTCTGCGCAGCTCTTGCCTGCCGCGAGCTTCGCTTGCACTTTGCTGCTGGTCGCATCGAGAACGAACGGCGTGAAGTCGACGAGGCCGAGGTCGAGCGGCGAGTCGAAGAGGCCGACGATGCCGGGGAGGATCGGACCGACGGGGCGATTCGCATTCGTCTGGTCGCCGATGATGCCGGAGCCGATCGCGTAGCACGCGAGGAGCGGGCCGAGGTTCGCGGCGGCGTGGACGAGTCCGACCGTCACGTTCTTGCCGGAGTCCTTGACGCCGGTGTCGACGACGGGCGCGTCGGGCTGTCCGATGTCCGAGTCCGTGCCGGAGTCAGCCGTGGGGCCGGGGTTGTTGTTGTCGTCGCTGCACGCGACGAGCACGCCCGCGGACACCAACGAGACGAGGGCCACGCTCACACCGATTCGAGTCAAAGTGATTTTCTTCATTTTAGTTTCTCCAATATTTCGAGACGAAAGCATATGCAGTCAAAGCATAGCGCTGTTTAGGGGACGATGAGACTGACCGCGCTTTTGACCTCATTTGCCGAGGCATCGCGCACGACGATGTTGAGCGCATACGTGCCAGGCGCTAGATCCGCACCGAGCACCAACTGAACGGGGACGGTTATTTGCGTCGCGAGACCTTTGGCTTCTGCCTGCCACGTCCCGCCAGAAGTGAGCGTCACCTTGTCACTGCCTTCGACGGTGATGGTTCCGTTGATCATCGCGGCGCCTTGAGCGAGCACCTTCACTTGCACGTCCACCTTCGCACCCGCGGCGATCGTCGTGCTCGTGATCGCAGCAGCTGCAGTGAGGCGACTCGGGATGGGACCCGCGGCGAGTGACTTCGGTGCGGCATCGACGCCGGTAGCCCACGTCGATGGCGTCGCGCCCGTCTTGAAGGTGAGGACGGATCCCTTGTGGAGATCCGCGCCGGAGATGTAGCCATTGGCGATCGCTTGATCGCCGAGCGACACGGACTGGATGTAGCGCTGAGCATCCGAGACGCCGGCCGCGCGGATGTCGAGCTTGCCTTGCGGGTAGAACGCAGGATCGAGCGTGACGAGAGCGCGCGAGAAAACAGGCGTAGAAATGGCCCAGAGATCTTGCCCAGGAATCGCCGGGTAGAGGCCGAGCGAAGAGAGAATCGCCCAGGCCGACATGGTCCCGAGATCATCGTTACCGGTGACGCCGCTCGGACCGTCCGTGAAGAGGCTGAGCGCGCCGCGAACGACGTCGGCCGTTTTCCAAGGCTGGCCCGTCCACAAGTAGACGTAGGGGGAGTGGAGATCCGGCTCGTTGTTCGGGTTGTAGGTCGTGAGGTAGTAGTCGTATGCGCCGTTCACCCAAAGATTGCGCACGGTGTTCGCGCGATCTTTCATGAGCTCGTCGTACGCGAAGAAGCCGTCGAGCTTGGCGGCAGCAGCGGCAGGGCCACCGAGGATCTCTATGAGACCCGGCATGTCTTGCTGAACGAGCCACTGATACTGAATGGCCGTCGCTTCGTGGAAGCCGGGCGCTTTCGACGGATCGGAATCGGCGATGAAGAAGCCGTCGAGCGCGCGTGCGTGGAACGCCATCGTGCTCGTGTCGTAGATCGATCGATAGTTCTGAGCGCGTGCCGCATAGCGCGTCGCGTCTGCCGCATTTCCCAATGCAGCGGCCATCGTCGAGAGCACGCCGTCCGAGAGCGCGTACTCGAGCGTCGCCGAGCCGCCTTGGTTCAAATCGAAATCGCCCGCCTTTCCGTGCGCAGAAAAGTCGTAAGGAACATAGCCGCGCGCGACGTAGTAGTCGTTTCCGCCACGACCGTTCTGCGGGATGTCGCCCGGAGGAAGCGTGTCGGCGTTCTTCTTGAGCACGGCATAAGCGCGCTCTTCGTTGCCCTTCAAGAGCCCTTCACTCCAAGCGCTCACCAAGAACGGCGTCACGGGATCACCCGTCATGACGTTCGTCTCGACGGGACCGTAAGACCAGCGCGGCAACCATCCGCCTTGCTCGGCTTGGAGCACGACCGAGAGCGCCATGTCCGAAGCTTCCTTCGGCGCGAGGAGCGCGAGGAACTGCTGCTGCGTACGGTACGTGTCCCAGAGAGAAAAGTTTTGGTAGTAGGTGAAGCCTTCTGCCTTGTGCGCTTGGCCGTCCCAGCCCTGATAGCGGCCGTCGACGTCGGTGCCGGTGTTGGGCGTGAGGAACGCGCGATAGAGCGCCGAGTAAAACGCGCGGAGACGAACTTGATCGCTCGCAGACGACGCCGAGAGCGCGATCTTCGAGAGCCAGCCTTCCCATACCGTCGCCGCAGCTTCCGAGGCCGCCGCAAGAGTCGTGTACTCTGCATCCAAGTTCGCGTTGGCACCCGCAGCGTCGACATAGCTGATCGACGTGACGGCTTCGACGGCCGTGTCCGTCGTCGTGTCGAATCGGAGATAGGCGCCCGTGCGGAATCCCGTGGCGGTTTTCGAGTTCGCGGTGATGTCGTCGGCGACCCAGGTGCCGTAAGAAGTGAAAGGGCGATTGAAGCGCGTGCGCGAATGCACCGTGAACGGTTTCGTCGGCTGACAGAAGCCGCTCATCGTCGTCGTCGCATCCACCGTCTTGTCGTCGACGATCTCGATCGTCGAACCGTTGACCGCTCCGAGCCCTTGGCCCGGGTTGATGAGAACGTTCGCTTCGGTCGTCGCGGGGAACGTGTAGCGCTGCACGCCCGTGTGCGTCGTCGCGCCGAGCTCCGCGCGAATGGGGCCAGCGGCAGCCGTCACCGTGACGGCATAGTAGCCGGGCTTCGCGGTCTCGGACTCGTGCGTGTAGGCCTCTTGATAGACCGCAAAGTTCGTCGCGGTGACGGGGCCGGTCGTCGGCAAAATCGGAAAGAAGCCGCCGAGCGGACAGCCCACGCCCGAGAGGTGCATGAGCGAGAAGCCTTTGATGACCGCCTGATCGTAGTTGTACCCCGCGTAGTGACCCGTATCGGGCGACATCTGCACCATGCCGAAGGGAAGCGTCGCGCCGGGGAACGTGTTGCCCTCGTTCTGCGTCCCGATGAACGGATTCACGTTCGCAGAAAACGAAGTGAGGAGAGCTTCGGGCGTGTCGACGACGGGTTGCGTCGGAGGCGGATCGTTCGTGGAGCTCGAACAGGCGACGACGGAAAGCAAAAGAGCCGACAGCGTGAAACGTGACGGGCGCTTCCCAAAAAGGGCAGGGGCGTACTTCATGCGGCGCATAGTAGCCGATGAAGGTGCTTTCGTCACATCGGGAAGGGCCGAGCGAAACGGAACGACGCAGTTCAGCAAGCTCGGTTAGAGAAGCCATCTCTTGCCGTGGACGTCGTTGCACTTTACACACGCGGGCAGATGGGGCGGTGTTCGGTGCACTTTCGATTGCGAGCGATCCCGCAATTTTTCGCGATCGTATGCGGCATCACGCTCACACTGTCGACGAGCATCGTTCATGCCGAAAACGCGTTCGTCGACTTCGACGCGCCTGCGACTTGTCCATCGCGAGCGGAATGGATTCAATCGGTGCTCGCGATCGATCGCGAAGCGCAGATCGATCTCGACGAGGGCGCACAGCGAAGTGATCGAAGACTCGTAGTGCGCATGAGCGAGCGCAACGAAGGCGACGTGCACGGATTTTCGGGATCGGTCACCGTCGGCGATCGAACACGAACATTCGACGATGCCAGTTGCGCGCTCGTAGCCAAAGCGCTCGCGCTCGTCACGACGCAAGCGCTTGCGCGCGATGCCGAGCCGGCCGCCGCGACGAATGGAACGGCCAAACCTGCGCCAGGCGCTGCGCTCCCCGCGACTCCAGAGCCGAAGGCCGAGGCGGGCAACGTGACCGTGTCTGCGGGCGCGCTCGCGCAGCTGTCGTTCTTGTCGGCACCGAACGCGATCCTCGGCCTGGGTCCTTACGGAGAGATCGGTCTTCGACGAGGACGCGCGCCCAGTCTTCGTCTCAGTCTTTCGCTTTCGCCAGCGTCGAACATTCCTTCGGGCGATGGATCCCTCCGCCTGCAGTGGTTGACGGGAGCGGCCGACGGGTGCCCGCTACGGCTTGCGGCAACCGATTGGCTCGATTTTGCACCGTGCGCGCGCCTCTCGCTCGGGGCGCTCGCCGTGCGTGGCGTCGACTTGCCGAATCCACGCAAAAAATCGACGTTTTGGGCGTCGGCGGGGGCTCTCGTGCGCGCGCGTGCGCATTCCAAGTTTCTTCGATTCGAGCTGGGGGCGGGGCTACTCGCACCTTTCACGCGCCGGGAGTTCACGCTCGATCCGAGCCCCGCGGTCTATCGCGCGCCAGCGGTTTACGGTGTCCTCGAGGCTGCTTTGGGTGTGGATCTGTAAGCTCGAAGTTTTCGTGATCAATCGACCGCGCTGTCTACATCTGTCATTGGGAACCTCTTGGCTGCCGCACTCTCCATCGATGCACGGAGCACTGCCGATCTCGACGACGAGATCGACGGCCAGTTCGCGCACGGGCCGGAGCGAAAAGAGCGAGCGCCCACGCGCTGCACGGTGCGTGAGCTCTTCGATGCGCATTTCGACGCGCTCTGGGGGCGCGCGCGAAGACTCGGTCTCTCGGACGCAGAGGCCGACGACGCGGCGCAGGAAGCGTTCCTCGTAGCGTCCAAAAAGATTCTCGAGATCGAATCGGGAAGGGAAGCGCCCTTTCTTTTTCGGACGCTGACCTTCGTCGTTCGCAATCTCCAGCGCTCCGCTGCGCGTCGTTACGAGCGACCCGTCGGATTCGACGAGGCTTCCCTCGACTCGGACTCGAGCGCCGTGCCCGCCGACGCACAACTCGTGCGCAAAGAAGAGCGAGAGCTCGCAGAGACGGTCATCGCGGAGCTCGAGCTCGATCTTCGCGTCGTCTTCGTGATGAACGAGCTCGAAGGCTTTTCGATGCGACAAATCAGCGAGTGGCTCGATCTGCCTCCGGGCACGGTCGCATCTCGCCTGCGACGTGCGCGTGAAGAATTTCGCGCCATCGTGAAGAGGAGAGTTCGATGAGCGATCGCATCTCGGATTTGGGCACAGAAGATGAGAAGCGCATTCTCGATACGCTCCGCGCGACGCCGGGAATGCCGAGCTCCGCGGCACGTACGCGCGCAGCTGCGGCGTTGGGAATTGGTGTTGCCGTTGCGGCGAAGACGACGATCGCGGGCGCTGTTACTTCCGCAGGCGCTGCAAGTCTCGCGAAAGCCGCGCCCATCGGGATCTTTTCGACGCTCACCGCGAAGGTTGTCGGCGGAACGATGATCGCGTTGGCGGTTTCCGGAATCGTCGTCGAGCGCAGCTTCTCGCATCACAACGCGTCGCCTGCGGATAGCTCGAGCGCGCGCGAGGCGAGAGCATCGAGGGTCCCTACGGGTGCGTCTGCGGCGAGAGCAGAAGACGTGCCGCCTGCTGCGTCATCGACGAATACCGACGAGCCTCGGCCGCCTGCCGCAGTCGAGTTCGCACCGATCGCCAATGTCGTCTCTGCTCCCAAGCTTGAAGACGCCCCCGTCGTAGCAACGGAAGCGAAGCGAAGCGATCCGAGCGAATCGCGCAAGCAGACCGAAGCGTCGCGCACGACAAAGCCAGACGACGAACGAGCACTAGCCGGGCCCGCGAAGAACGCGCTTGCCGGAGAAGTGCCGATTGCCGATCGCCCTTCAAGAGAAGCGCAAAAGCCACTCGATTCCGCGACTCCGCCATCGAAAACGGAAATGCCTGCAGCTGCGCCGCGCGATTCCGGTTTCGAGCGCGAGCTCCTTGCACTTCAGAGCGCGAAAAAATCCGTGCGCGCCGGGGATGCAAAGGGCGCGCTCGAGATCTTGTCGGGACGTTTCCAATTCTTCGAGGTCGAAGCCGACGTCGCGCGCATCGAAGCGCTTCTGTCACTCGGCGATCGCACCCGCGCGCGAGAGCTCGCGAAGGCTGTCTTGCAAGAGCACTCCGACGTGCCCCAAGCCGAACGCCTTCGCGCCCTCATTCGGGGCTCTGAGTGAGAACGTGATCTTCGCGTGACGATTTCGAGATCAATTCGACATGGCGCGCACGTCTTGAAAGCATGGGGATGATTGCATTCGGTCGGCTGTTGGGATTTTGTGCGCCTGCGCTCGTGGGGGCGGTGATCGTGGCGTGCGGGGGAACCGTCATCGTTGCGGATGGAGACAAGAACAAGGACGCGGGCGGGGATGAGCCAGTGGTCGAAGCGGGGCCCGATACCTCTCTCGATCCTTGGCGGTGCCTTGGCAAGCAGGTTCCCGACCCTGGCACCGCCCGAGTCACCGCGCACGACCGCTTCTACAATCTCCTCGATAACTCCACCAACTTCGCCGGCCTCGAGCTGGACCTCTGTTCGAACACGGATGTCTCTTGCTTGACGCCGCTTCAACATGCGGTCACGGGTCCCGACGGATATGCTGACTTCAAATTGGCGGCGAACGCCAACGTGTACATCAACGCGCCGACGCCACCGCCGGGTACAGAGGACCTTCTGCCGTCAATCTTCTACCAGCCGTATGCCCCGTCTCAATTCGGCGGCGTTCCGCGCGGCATGATGGAGCTGAACGCTCTGAAATCGCTCGCCGGGATTCGTGGGCAGGAGATCGATCCCAATAAAGGCTACGTCATCGCGGTTGGGATCGACTGCGACATGAATTCGCCGTCGGGCATCCTCATCGACGTCGAGTCGGGGAAGACCGCCTACGGAACCACTTATATTCAGGGCGGAGTGCCTGTCGCGAGTGAGACCGGCACCATCGACTTCGGGATTGCCATCATCCTCGACGTGACGCCCGGTATGGTCGGCATCACTTCGAGCCTCTTTAGCGATAAGCGCGTGACCCAAACGAAACAGATCATCGTAAAAGCCGGGGTGCTCACGGTTGTTCTACTGTCACCAATCCTGCCCTACTGACCCTCACTCGTCGGTGCGGCCACGGCCCGCTGGATTGACTCGACTGTCCGATCCCCGCTACTCTTTGACTTCACTAATGCTTCGCACATCGCTTCGTACTCGGGTCGCTTTCTCGGCAGTTGCTCTGTCGATCACGGGGACCTTCCTCGCGTGTTCCTTCATCAGTGACGCCGACGCGCAGCAATGCAACATCGACGCGGATTGCAGGACTCGCGGAAAAGCCTTCGAGAAGCTCGTGTGCGTCGAGACGCGGTGTGTGAACCAGATCATTGACGCGGGTCCCGAGGCCGAGGCCGAGACCGAAGCAGATCTCGATCCCTGGCGCTGCGTCGGCAAGAAGGTGCCAGATCCCGGCACGAGCCAAGTCACGGCGCACGATCGTTTTTACAACCTCCTCGACAACACCACGAACTTCGCCGGCCTCGAGCTGGACCTCTGTTCGAACACGGACGTCAAGTGCGTGAGTCCGATTCAACACGCGGTCACCGGCGCCGACGGCTATGCGGACTTCAAGTTCGCGGCGAACGCCTTCGTGTACATCAACGCGCCCACGCCACCCCCGGGGGCGCCGGATCTGCTCCCCTCGATTTTCTACCAACCGTACGCACCTTCCCAGTTCGGCGGTGTGCCGCGCGGGATGATGGAGCTGAACGCGCTCAAATCGCTCGCCGGCATCCGCGGGCAGGAGATTGATCCCGCAAAGGGCTACGTCTTGGCGGTCGGGATCGATTGCGATATGAATTCGCCTTCTGGCGTTCTCATCGACATCGAGGCGGGAAAGACGGTCTTCGGGACGACCTATATTCAGGGCGCCGTGCCCACTGCGAGCGAAACTGGCACCATCGACTTCGGAATCGGG
>JAHFDV010000434.1 GCA_023248815.1 Myxococcales bacterium | reverse complement strand
GCGCAGAGTTCCTTCCGGGCGCAGAGTCGATGAACGGCCGTAAATAGCGGCTTTTTTGCCATTCTTCGCGAGAGCCGTTACGGCTTTCGGATGCAGGTATCGCACAATGTCAGCGTCGCGGATCTCGATCCCGCGCAGTGGGCGGTCGGATTCGTCCTCGGCTTCTTCCTCTGGGCGGGACTTCGCTACGGGCTCCGCGGCTTCTACACGGTGGCTCAGAACGAACGAGCCGTGAAGACCGTCTTCGGTCGAGCGAAGCGCGTCGCCAATGCGACGACGTTTCAACATCCGATGTCCGAGACGCTGAAACCCGACGAGCGTTCGCGTTACAACTATCCCCAAGTCGAGGTCATCCCGCCAGGCGGCCCGTACTTCAAATGGCCCTGGGAGCGCATCCATAAGATCTCCGTGGCGACCTTCACCGCGAGCATCGCGTTCGACCCTGAGTCTGCAACCGCGAACTATGGCGGCACGAAGCTCGAAGCGGTCACCAAAGATCACTTGAATACCGGCCTCGTCGGACAGATTCGCTACCGCATCTCCGAGCAAAATCTCTACGCGTGCCTCTTCTCGGTACGTCACCCGATCGCGCACGTGCTCGGGTACTTCATCTCGATCTTGCGGGAGCGCATCGCGAACTTCGAAGCGCCCGCGCGCCTCCTGATCGCCGGTGAAGAAACGAATCGTTCGCCTCAGTCCATGGAGGCGATCAGCGGCATCTCGATCAACGATCTCCGAAAGAATCTTCGTGACCTCAACGAGCAAATGGAGCGCGAATGCGCGTCTTCCGTCGCTCGCTACGGCATCATTCTCGACGCGTGTCTCATCACGGGCATCGAACCGCCGAACGAGGTCGAATCGGCGCTCGCGGCGATCAATACCGCGCACAACCACGTTTCTTCGGAGGTCAGTCTCGCGCAGGCTGCTGCCGATCAGCGCATCGTTCTTTCGCGCCGCGCGGTCGAAATCGAAACCCTTCAAGCCAAGGCCGAAGTCGAACCTCTCCTGGCACTCGCGGAACAGCTCGCCGCTCTCCGTAATGCCGGCCCCGGCGTCCTCGCGACCTATCTTCGCAACGTTCGCCTCGGCCTTTTCCGTCGCGCACACCGCGTCATCATCGGAGCCAAATCATGATTGCGCTTTTTGTCGCTGCTTTCTCGTGCGTCGGCTTTTTCATCTTCGCACCAATCTTCCTCGGTCTTCTTCGCCTCCTCGGACTCTACGCCATCGTCGAAGAGCGTCAGGCGCGCGTCTATGTGCTCTTCGGCAACGTCGTCGCGACGCTCACGGAGCCCGGCCTTCATTGGCTCTGGGCCGAGATGGGAATTCGCGCGCTCATCGTCAATTGGCTCGGGCGATGTCACGTCGTCGACCTTCGACTCGATCAGGAATATCTGCGCAGCCAAGCAGTGAACTCGGAAGAGGGGGCACCGATGGGCATCGGCGTTTGGTACGAGATGAGTGTCTCCGACCCCATCGCGCTCCTCTTCCGCAACTCGGACCCTCGCGGATCACTTCGCGCAAACGTCGGGAACGCAACGGTCCGCACGCTTTCGAACATGAACCTTGCGGCGATGCTCGAATCTCGCCACACGATGAGCCATGCCGTACGCAATGACGTTGCGCCGCGTGCCGTCGACTGGGGATACGAAGTCGGCTCGGTGTACGTGCGAAAGGTGCACTTTCGCGATCCTGAAATGATCCATCAGATCGAAGAGAAGGTCGTGAACCGCCTTCGTCAGGTCACTTCCGCGATTCGCCAAGAGGGCGCCAACCAAGTGAGCATCATTCGTAGCTCGGCCGAGCGCGAAGCGGCGATCGAGTTTGCAAAAGCCGGTGCGCTTCGTCCTTCGATCGTCGGTCAGGCGCTCGCGAACATCGCGCAAGATCGCGAGGTCGCAGAAGCGCTCTTCACGGCCCTCGAGACGCAGAACCTTCTCCAGAGCGACGCGAAGGTCGTGCTTCTCGGAGCGGAAGAACCAGGCCTGAATGCGCTGCTGACGTTCTCGGCGATACAAGAGCCGGTCGGCGTCAAGTAGACTCTCTGCCGCCAGCCGTTCGCGGTCTATGCTCGCCTTTGAAGGCTCGTGCCCCTACGAAAGGGGCAACACCCCAAAAGGAGAATCATGTCGGAATCGCTCGAACAGATCCCAGTGAAAGGCATCGACGGCAAGCCGTCTTCGCTCGGCAACTACGGCGGCAAAGTCCGTCTCGTCGTCAACGTGGCTTCGAAGTGCGGCCTCACGCCGCAATACGAAGCGCTCGAAGCGCTCTACCGCAAGTACAAGGACAAGGGCTTCGAAGTGCTCGCGTTCCCCGCGAATGAGTTCGGCGCGCAAGAGCCCGGCACTGAGGACGAAATCAAAGAGTTCTGCTCGACGAAGTACGACGTCACGTTCCCGATGTTCTCGAAGATCGTCGTGAAGGGCGAAGGACAACATCCGCTCTATCAAAGCCTCACGAAGGCGCAGCCCGAGGCAACGCTTGGCGAGGCCGGCGACACGTTCCGCAAGAAGCTCGAAGGCTACGGCGTCAAAACCGGCCCCGGCGAGATCCTCTGGAACTTCGAAAAGTTCCTCGTCGGCAAAGACGGCAAAGTGATTCAGCGCTTTGCCCCCGACGTGACGCCGGACAGTCCGCTCGTGACGAGCGCGATCGAAAAAGCGCTCGGTTGAGCAGGCGCTGCTCGGCAATTCGTTCGCCGAGCTCATTGAGCCAAACAAAATGAAGAAAGCCGGGAGAGCATCCCGGCTTTTTTCATTTGCTCTCTTTCGAGAGCAACCCCCGTCAGTTCGTTTTCAGATCTTGCCCTGAAGGAAGAACGCGATGACGAACGAGAGGAGAACGAGGGACTCGATGAGGGCGAGGCCGAGAATCATCGGGGTCTGGATACGGCCAGCCGCGTTGGGGTTGCGCGCGATGCCTTCGAGGGCTGCGCTGGCTGCTTTGCCTTGACCCATTGCACCGCCGAGGACGCCGAGGCCGACCGCGAGGGCTGCGCCGATGGGGAGCCAGGCCTTCGCATCAGAGCCCTTCGATGCCGATTCCTGCGCGAACGCGAGGACGGGGACGAGGAACGTGAGAGCGAATGCAGCGACGGGTGCGAATTTCTTGGAGATGGACATCGTAAGTGCTCCTTGGGGGCGTTCGTATCGGACGTGGGCCACTACGACCGGTTCCACGTGGAATTGAATTGCGGCGATGGATAATCCGTTTCGCCGGGTTTTGCTACGAAAATGGTGAGAGTGTCGGACAACGAGAATCGACGGTGTTTGTCGAGTGAAGTGAGACTATTCGTGGGGCTCAGTGAGCGGCTTCGGCGGCCTGCGCTTTGGCGGCGTGCGCGCCGTGAGCATGCGTGTCGCCAGCGTGATCCGGACCGTGCTCTTCACCGTGCTCTTCGTGCTCGGTCGCGAGCGCGATGTAGATCGTGGTGAGGAGCGCGAACACGTACGTCTGAACGACGATGACGAGCGTGCCGAGAATCATGAGCGGGATGGGAACGAAGAGCGCCGCTGCTCCGAGCGCAATGCTGAGGAGAAGGTGGTCGACCGCCATGTTCATCATCAAGCGGATGCTGAGCGTGAGCGGACGAAGGCAGAGCGCGATGACTTCGAGCGGGAAGATGAGCCAGGCGAGCCACCACACGGGGCCGGCGAGGTGCTTGAGATAGCCGAGGCCGTTCTCCTTCAAACCCATGAGGTTGAAGTAAACGAACACGACGATGGCGCAGCCGAGGGTGATGCTCCACGTCGACGTGGGCGGCAAAAAGCCTGGAATCAAGGCCAAGATGTTCGAGAAGAACACGAAGAACGCCGCTGTTCCGATGAGCGGGAAGTACTTCTTCGCGCGCTCCGGACCCATCGCATCTTTCGCGACGCCATAGAAGTTGCCGATGAAGACTTCGAGGAAGTTCCGCATCGTGAGCTTCTCATCGGGGATGATTGCGCCCTTGTAGTCCTGCACGCTTTTGCGGACCGACACGGCGACGGCGACGATGAGCAAGATCACCGCGAGGCTCGCGAGGATGGGCTCGAAGTGATGCGCCGTGACCGGATGACCGAACGCGGTCTTCCACTTCAGCCCTTCGATGTTGTGGGCGAGGGCTGGGAACTTCTCGAGAAGATACGAAAAAAAGGAGGTGTGCTCCGGCATGGCTGCGCGCTTCTTAGCACATCGTCGCGAGCGCGATGAGGCTAAAAATGGGCTGAAATATCAATGGTTCGGAAAGGACGAGTCTTCTTCCGAGGGAGAAGCGGGGGCGTCGAACGCCGGATCCTCGTAGCCGTGCTCGTTTCGCAGCGGCACGTGAGGCACTTCGGAGATCGCCTCCTCGAGTTTGTCGTGCGCGCGCTCGGCGAAGGCAGAGAGAAGCGCCACGCCGATGAGGACGACCCCGTGCGCCGCGAGAAAAAGAAGCGGGTGAATGAACGGGCGCGAGATCAGAAAGAGAACGAGCGCGATGACGCCGATGAATTTTACGGGCGCAAGAGCCACGGCGAACGGATTCGTACGCCCCGTCTCTGCGCCTACCGCGAGGCTTTTCACGATCCACGCAAAGGCGAGAAGGTTGATGGCCGATGTGAGCGAGCCGAAGAGAACCGAAAGCGCGACGTTGGTGCCGACCGAAAGTTGCAGCGCCAAGCTCGACGCGAGCGCAGCCAGCAAGAACCAGCGCGTGAATCGCGGGACCGCGCTCACTCTCAGTTGCCGCCTTTTCCGCTCTTGTCTTCTCCTGCACCCTGATCGCGTTCGTCATGGCCCCAGTCGTTCTTGGTCTTGTCGTCGTCTTTCCACGGCGTCGCGTCGTAGTTCTCGTCCATCTCGCCGTAGTCGCCGCTCTTGGTCGTGGAGGAAGAAGAAACGCCTGAAGGTGTTCCTCCCGAGCCGAACTTTCCTGGCTCTTTGCGATCCTCTCGTTCGATTTCGCGCGACGCGGCGTTCGCAGCTTTCATGAGCCCACGGAAACCCGCGAAGGCTCCGACGACGAGGCCGATCCAAAAGAAATAGGAAGTCCCGAACTTCTTGTCGAGCCATTGCCCGCCGAAGATCCCAAGGAGGAGACTGATGACGAGCTCGAGACCGACTGTCCCATAACGTCCGACCGACACGATGTTCTTCACGGTGCGGAAACGCTAGCTCAGGAGCTTCGTGGAGATGAGAACTTTGGCGATGGAAGTTATTGCGGGATGTCTTCGCGCGCCGCGTCGGCTCGCGTGGAGAGCTCCGTGCGATCGCGACCCTCGCGTTTCGCTCGATAGAGCGCTTTGTCGGCGCGATTCACCAGCTCATCGATGAAAAAATCGTTTCCCTCGTCGGCGGACGCAATGCCTGCGCTGAAGGTCGAAATAT
>JAHFDV010000433.1:2345-5353 GCA_023248815.1 Myxococcales bacterium | reverse complement strand
CGTCACGGGCGGGTGTCCGACGGTCCGTCCGAACTAACGAATACGATCGCGCCGTCGACCCGCCACTGGGGTGAGCGGGATCGACAGCGCTCGATGCGTATTCTTTGTTCGTGCTCCCCGAGTGTCGCTTTTGCGGCGAAGGGTTTCGCCGCGGGGCGCCCGAACTAACGAATACGATCGCGCCGTCGACCCGCCGACGATTCACTCCACCAGCGAAGCGACCAACCTCGGCACGTCTTTCTCAGCGACCGAGCACAAGCCCACGCGCAAGGCTCCCTGCGTCGGGACGACATACACGCCCTGATCGCGCATTGATTTCGCTTTTTCTTGCGCGTTTCCTTTTGGAAATACCGTCACGAAAAATCCGCCTTCATAGCGGGGGTACGAGAGGCCCACCTCGCGTGCGGCGCGGTTGAACGCGTCGACGCGGCGTTGCAAGAGCTCTTGCAGCGATTTTCGTTCGGCGATGCACGCGGCTTTCGCGGTGGGATCGGTGAGGGCCTTCATGACGGCGTACATGCCGCCGCGATTGCAGTTCGACCACGTGCCGCGTGACGAGTAACTGAGCGCGTTCTCCGTCGCCTTGCGCTCGGCCTCGTCTCCGATGACCGCCACGAGCGCGCCGACGCGAAGGCCGTAGTGCGTGAAGCTCTTCGAAGCCGTCCACGCAAAAAGGAGCGCGACCTTTCCGATGAGGGGCTCGATCTCTTGGAGAAGGAGCTGCGCGCTAGGCCCACCTTCGCCGGAGCCTGCTGCGTACTCGGAGTACGCGATGTCGAGGAGAACCGTGATGGGTCCCGTCGCCGCGTGACGCAAGATCACTTCGCGAGTGCGCTCCCAGTCGCGCTTCGACATCGAGTAGCCGGTCGGGTTCTGACAAGGATCGTTCAAGAAGAGGAGCACGCGCTTTTGCGTCGCGAGCAGCGTTGCGAGCTTCTCGTCGAGCGCACCGACATCGAGCGCGCCTTGATCGTCGAACATACGAAACGTTTCGACGCGACGGTCGGCTTCGTCGGCGAGCGTTTGATACGGACCCCAGAAGTAGCTCGTCGTGAGAAGCGCATCGCCGCGTTCGAGGTAGTTGCCAATCGCATGACGAAGGGCGCCGCTTCCTCCGGGAGTAGCGACGGCAACGGCGGCTGCGCGGAGTGGCTTCGACGTGCCGAGAAGATCATCCATCACGGCCTTCAGAAAAGGACCACTGCCCGAGATCGGCGCGTACGTCGCCCATTCCGTCGCGGGCACCTCGGCGATCAACTTCGTCATCGTCGGAAGAATCGCGAGCGTGCCATCGTCCGAGAGCAGCGCGCCAACCGTCGCATTGACGATCGACTCGCCCTTATTGCTGCGCTCCACGGCTTCTTGATTGAGCGCGAAGATGGGATCATCCGAGGGGCGCTTCTGATGCGAGGGAATAAGAAACATGAGGGACTCCTTCAGCGGGGACGTGCCAAGCAATCCTCGAAATCAAAGCAAACTGTCAAGTCTCAGCGCCAATCCCAACGCATTGTCATTTTGGCAAGCGCCCAACCCGAGCTCTCCGAAAACGCGGTCACTCTGTCAACGCGCACTTCAGGAAGTGCGACAAACGCCGGTGAAAGAAGGCGTTTCGTCCCGTAGTAAGCATGGCACGCGAGGTGCTATATGGAGACCTATGTCCGAAGGATTCTCGAGAGTGCCCTTTTTCTTCAGGGCAGACGCTCGCGCAAGTTCGCCCCTAGAGCGCGTCATGCGCGCAGTGATCGCGATGAGTTTGATGATCGGCGCCGTGTTTCTACCGAAGGTCGCGCTGGCGCAAGACGGGCCAAAGATCACCCCTTCGAACGTCATCACTCGTCTTGGACCGGATGGAAAGGAACCGAAGAACGACCACCCGGAAGGCCTTCAAGGTACGAGCATCAACTACGAAGATTGTATTCAAGACAACGTTCTCCGAATCGGCATCCAAACCACGCTCACCTCTAGTTACTCCTTCGAGGTGTGGGCGGGCACGAACTGCACGGACACGACGGCACGCAGCGGCGCATCGGGAAGTACCTGTTGGCCCGTGCGCATCGGCAATCCGACGCAAGCAAACGCGCCGATGGATATTCGCGTGCAAGACATCGTCGCGCACTACTACGACACGACGAAGCCAGCGACGTATTCAGCTGCCGGCCCTGACGCTTGCTCGCCGGACACGGCTGCGACGTCGTCGGTCACGGTGCAGCTCACATTTCTGTGGCTGAGCGGCACGACCGTCGGCAATTCGGCATTGCTTCCACCGACCGCCGCGCAGACCGCTGCTGGAAACACTACTGGAGGAATCGAGTTCGATCTGCTCGGCCCCGCCGCGCCCGGCGGAACCAGTGTCGGCATTGACAACACGCGACTCGTCGCGCGTTGGACGCCGACGACGGATCAGGATACGCGCGCGTACCGAGTGTATTGCCGACGTAACGATGCGTGTGCTCCTAGCGTCGTCGATGCCGGATCCGATGCGACCGATACGGGCGTCGCCGACAGTGCAGTCGTCGACGATACCGGGATTGGTGATACCGGAGCTAGCGCCCAGTCAGATGCGCTCTCGTTCGGCGGAGACATGCATCTTTTCGCGGCTCTCGATGGGGGTGGTTATGAATTCACTGGCGCCGATGTCTGCGGCAGAGCCGACAGTATTTCTTCGAGTGAAGCCATCATCACCGGATTGCCGGATGGTACTCCGCTCGAGAATTACAAAACGTATGAGCTCTCCGTGGTCAGCGTCGATCGCTTCGGCAACCTTGGCGAAGCGGGAAGTATTTTCTGCGGAACACCTTCGCGAACGACCGACTTTTGGGATGCCTATCGCCAGGCTGGCGGAGATGCGGGCGGTTGCAGCACATCCGATTCCGCGGGGGGCTCGTTGCTCGCGATCGCTTTCGTTCCGATTGCGATGATGGTCGGACGCATTCGCCGCAAAAGGAATCGCGCGTGAACCGATCTTCAATCTTTCATAAGGCATCCATGCGTATCTTTGGAATCGCCCT
>JAHFDV010000433.1:0-2335 GCA_023248815.1 Myxococcales bacterium | reverse complement strand
CTCATTGACGGCAGCGCGCGAAGCTTCCGCCGTCGAGACGGTCTACAAAGAGGACGAACTCGATACGGCGCTCGAACGAGCGCCCGCTCCCGAACGCGAGCGCAACGAGCGCTACTCATCTCCGCAGTGGTTTGCGTTCGAGTTGCGCGTCGGGACATATCTTCCAAACGTCGACGACGATTCGAGCCTTGGCGGTCGCAAGCCATTCGAGCAAAGCTTCGGAAAGGATCTGCGCTTCATGGCGGGGCTCGAGTTCGATGTTCAGCCGCTCCGACTGAAGAAGGTTGGGTCACTCGGCATCGGAGCGGGCGCTGCGCTCTGCGACATCAGTGAATCGACACTCCTCATCGACAAGCAGGGGAACCTCGGTAAAGACTCGGCCGGTAAGAACTCGCTCACGGTGTATCCCTTTCATCTCGTGGTAGTGGGGCGCCTTGATGTTCTGCGCGATAAGTTGAAGATTCCTGTGGTCCCTTATGCCAAGGCCGGCTTCTCGATGGCGTATTGGCGCGCGTCGAATCTTGGCGGAACGGCGTCGAACCAGCTGGCAGGCGAGAAGGATGCGGTCTCCGGTAAAGGGACGACCTGGGGAACATTCCTCGCGGCGGGGCTAGCGTTCGACATCGGAGCGCTCGACACACACGCCGCCTACAACATCGACGAAACGACCGGCATCAATCACACGTATATTTTCGGTGAAATACTGAATTACGGATTGAGCGGCTTCGGCGACAAGCAGCTGAACCTAAGCGACACGACCTGGAACGCGGGGCTCGCCCTCGAATTCTGACAGCTCAGCTCTTCGGCTTCGTCCACCCGATGTCGATTCCCACGGCGTTGTAGGCGCTCATGCGATCGACGAGCTCCTTCGCATTGGTGCTCGTGAAAAATAGCCGTTCGAACTCCTTCGGCACGAAGCCCTCGCGTTCGGCGTGCGAGAGCCACCCGAGTAGTCCGTCGTAGTAGCCGTCGACGTTGAGCACTCCGATCGGCTTTTGATGAAGGCCGATCTGCGCCCACGTCAGCACTTCGAAGAGCTCCTCGAGCGTTCCCATTCCTCCGGGAAGCGCGATGAATCCATCGGCGCGTCGCATCATCTCGGCTTTACGTTCGTGCATCGTTTCGACGACGACGAGCTCGGTCAGACTCGGGTGAGCGATTTCGCGATCGACGAGCGCGCGTGGGATCACTCCAATTACGTTTCCACCGCCCTTGAGCACTTCGTCGGCACAAGCGACCATCAGCCCGACGCTCGCTCCGCCGTACACGAGACCGATCTCACGCGCGCGAAGCTCGCGACCGAGCGTCTTTGCGGCTTCGAGATAGGCGGGGCGCTCACCGATGCGCGAACCGCAATACACGCAGAGATTCGAGAAAGAGGGCATGTTCTCCTCACATCTTATCTCGGTTCTCTCGTGCTACTTTCTCGAACATGTCGTGGCGGAGGGATGAAGTCGGCCTCACGGTCGGCGATCGCTACAAGACCGTCGGCGTGCTCGGGGAAGGGGGCATGGGAGTGGTCTACGACGCGATCGATCTCGAGACGGGCAAAGCCGTCGCCGTCAAAGTGCTCTTCGCCGAGCGGATGAACAATCCTTCGGCGTTTCGTCGCTTCAAGCGAGAGGCGCGCGTCATCGCCCAGCTCGAAGTGCCGCAGGTGTGTCGCCTCTTCGACGTGGGCATCCTCAAAACGGGCGAGCCTTTCTTCGTCATGGAGCGGCTCGAAGGCGAGACGCTGCGCGTGAAGCTCAATCGCGAAGGACGCTTTTCATTCGACGAGTGTCTGTGGATCATTTCGGAGATCTTGACGGCGCTCGGCGCGGCGCATTCGCAAGGCGTCGTTCATCGCGACATCAAGCCCGAGAACGTCGTCATCAGCGAAGACGAACCCGGACGCCCATCGATAAAGCTCATCGACTTTGGCGTGGCGAAATTGCGGAAGCATGGGCGCGACGAAGAGTCCGAAGAAAGCACCGCGAACGTGACGCTCACCAAGGCCGGAACCGTCATCGGAACGATGTGGTACCTCTCGCCCGAGCAAGCGCGTGGCGAAGAGGTCGATCCCACTTCGGACGTTTGGTCTACGGGAGTACTTTTCTACGAAATGCTGACGGGCGTGAAGCCCTTCGACTCCGAGCGCGTCGTCACGCTCATCGGTAAGATCGTCCGCAACATTCACGAACTTCCATCGCGGCATCGCCCAGACATGCCCGCATGGATCGAATCGCTCGTCGAGCGTGCGATCGTCCTAGATCGAAAGAAGCGCTTCGCCGATGCGAACGTCTTTCGCGATGCGCTCGTCCACGATTGGCACGAGTCCGAAGAGCCCATGGAG
>JAHFDV010000432.1 GCA_023248815.1 Myxococcales bacterium | reverse complement strand
TCACGCACACGCCCCCCGCCGTGCAGTAACAGCCTTTTTTTTCGAACCTCACATCAGGGAGAACGATCATGTCCAGAGTCAGCACGTATCTCAATTTCGAAGGCAACACCGAAGACGCGTTCAACTTCTACAAGTCCGTCTTCAAGACGGAGTTCATCGGTGAGATCAACCGCATCGGCGGTGGCCCCACGATGCCAGGGATGCCCGAGCTCAGCGCTGCCGACAAAAACAAGATCATGCACATCGCACTTCCGATTCTCGGCGGGCACGTGATCATGGGGACCGACAACCTTCAATCGATGGGTCATCCGCCGCTCGTATTCGGAACGAACGCCAGCCTCAATCTCGAGCCCGACACGCGCCCCGAGACCGAGCAACTCTTCCAAGCGCTCGCCGCAGGTGGAAAGACTGGCATGCCCCTCACCGACATGTTCTGGGGCGCGTACTTCGGCTACCTCACCGACAAGTTCGGCGTGCAGTGGATGTTCAACTGTATGGAGCCGAAGAAGTAGTCTTCGAACCTCGTAGCGACACGGCACTCGTGAAAACGCGGGTGTCGCATGGGTTCTCCGCACGTGCTACTCGAGGTGCGTGCGGGAAGACGAGGATGCGGTTTCTGAGCTCGAAATCGAGCTCGTTCGCGGAACGTCCGTCGTCACGCGAAACGTCGCGCGCACGCCGCTGAAGCTATTGACGCCTCAGAATCACGGGCACTCGGCCTGGGTGTTTTCGTCGAGCTACGGCGGCGGGTTCGTCGGGAAGGACGACATTCGTCTGCGTGCGCGCGTCGGCGAGGGCGCTTCGCTCTTTCTCTCTTCGCAGGCTTCGAGCAAGGTCTATCGCGAAACGGACGCGAGCTTCGAGCTCGATGCGACCGTCGAATCCGCTGGGGTCCTCGTGTCCTGGCCGGACCCCATCGTCTGCTTTCGAGGAGCGCGCCTCTCGCAGGCGCAACGCTTCGTTCTCGCGGAAACGGCCAGTGCCGTCGTCGTCGATATCCTCACTTCGGGTCGCATGGCGCGCGGCGAGCGCTGGGAATTCGATTCTTTGCGCTCGCGCATCGCGATCGATCGCGGTGGAATTCCGATTCTTCGGGAAGCGCTCGAGCTCTCTTCACGTCACGGTGAACTCGGCCCGCGCATGGAGGATGTCGATGCGGTCGCTACCGTCGTGCTTTCGGGACCGCGGTGTGCGTCACTTTCCGCGGGGATCGAAGCCGCCCTGCGCGAGGTAGCGATCGCCAAAGAGTGCGTCTTTTCGACGAGCCGTTCCCAGGACGCCTTCCTCCTTCGCGCCGTCGCGACGGACGCCCGCCTCCTCACATTGAGACTCCGCGACCTTCTCGGTCCGGCCGTCGCCGGGCTTCTAGGTGACGACCCGCTTGCTCGGAAATGGTGATCGCACCTTTAAAAAGGGCATTTCGCCTTCGGGAGCCGTTGCACTCTCCATCGCTGCCTGGACCCCGCAAGGAAGCGCCGAGGGATCTCCACAGGGTGGGACACTCGAGAACCAGTTTCGGCCCTTCATTCTTGCAAGTGATTTTCTCACGTTGATTGGATGATCTGCGGCGTCGCGTCGATTATCGTGGGCGCGTGCTCGCCGAGGAAACATCCGACACTGCTTTCAATCCCGAACGTGAATGGACGGTGGATGACGCTTCGGCGCTCTACAATGTCGATCGCTGGGGCGGCGATTACTTCGAGGTCTCCCCCGAAGGAAAGATGACCGTGACGCCACTCGGCGCGCGCGGGGGACGCATCGCGATCCTCGATGTCGTCGAAGCCGCCATCCGCGACGAAGGGCTCCGCGCTCCGCTCATCATTCGCTTTCAAGACATCCTTCATCATCGCGTGCGCGTACTCAACGAAGCCTTCGCGAAAGCGATCGCGGGCAGCAAGTATCGCGGCCTGTATCGCGGCGTCTTTCCCGTGAAGGTCAATCAGCTCCGCGAAGTCTGCGAAGAGATCGTCGAGGCGGGTCGCCCGTGGCACTACGGAATCGAAGTCGGTTCCAAGCCCGAGATGTTCGCAGGGCTCGCGCTCCACACGGACAACGAGTCGCTCATCATCTGCAATGGATACAAAGACGACTCGTACATCCGTACGGCGCTTCTCGGCACCAAGCTCGGCAAGAAGGTCATCCTCATCGCCGAGAAGCTCTCCGAGGTCCGCGCGATCGTTCGAATCGCCGGTGAGATGAACGTCGAGCCCGAGATCGGGATGCGCATCAAGCTCGCCTCACGTGGCGCCGGCAAATGGGCAGAGTCCTCCGGCGAAAAAGCGAAGTTCGGTCTTTCGACGGGAGAGATCCTCGAAGCCGCAAATATCCTTGCAGAAGCGGGAATGGCGCGCGCGTTCAAGCTCCTCCATTTTCACGTCGGTTCGCAGATCCCAGACATCTTGATCGTGAAGCGCGCCGTGCGTGAAGCTGCGCGCTACTACGCGAAGCTTCGCCGCGCGGGTCACCCTATCGAATACATCGACGTCGGCGGCGGTCTCGCGATCGACTACGACGGCTCGAGCTCGACCTCGCATGGATCGATGAACTACTCGCTCGAAGAGTACGCCCGCGACATCGTGGGAAACATCGGCGACATTTGCGACGAAGAGCGCGTTCCACATCCGCACATCGTCTCGGAGTCGGGTCGCGCCATCGTCGCGCAGCACTCGCTTCTCGTCATCGAAGCATTCGGGGCGATCGAGCGATCGACCGTGATCGAGCGCACGTCGACGACGTCGATCGCCGAGCACAAGCTCATGAAGGCCGTCTCCGACATCACGAGTCACCTCGAAGAGCGTGGCCACGTCGAGTCCTGGCACGATCTCCAAGAGATCAAAGAAGAGTCTCAAAAGATGTTCGAGCTCGGACTTCTCGAGCTCGACATGAAGGCAAACTTCGAAGCGGAATTTTGGCGTGTCGCCCAGATCATTCATCAGGCTACGCGCCAGATCGATCCGGCAGAGATGCCGGACGACCTCCGCGGCCTCGCGAGCGAGCTCTGGACGCAGCACATCTGCAATTTCTCCGTCTTTCAGTCGCTCCTTGATCATTGGTCGTTCGGAGCGCTTTTTCCGGTCGTCCCGATTCACCGTCTCAACGAGCGCCCAGAAGTCGAAGGCATCCTCGTCGACATCACGTGTGACTCCGACGGCAAAATCTCGAAGTTCATCGATCGCAAGGAAGAGCACGTCGACAGCGTGCCGCTTCATCGCATCAACACGGGAACGGGTCCCTATTACCTCGGCGTGTTTCTCACGGGTGCCTACCAAGACATCATGGGGGACATTCACAACCTCTTCGGGCGCGTGAATGAAGTTCACGTCTTTCTCGATGACGACGAAGACTGCGGCTACTACCTCGAAGAAACGATCAACGCTTCGACGATCGCCGACGTCTTGCAGATGACCCAGTACGAAGCGCGCGATCTCGCGGGCAAGCTGAAGACGCAGGTCGACGCGGCGATCAAACAAGATCGCATGAAGCCCACGGAGGGCATGCGCCTCCTTGCCGAGTACGAGCGCGGTCTTCGCGAGCACACGTACCTCTCTTTCTGAACGATCGCTTCAGCGCACCCTTCCGGCGTCTTCTCGTTCCGATTTCACAGGCAGTGCTGGCGACGCGCAAGCTTTCGCCGGAACCGCATAAGCTGTGGCGCCGCGAAGGATCTTTTTTCGCGAAACCGCGCGACAAATCCAGAGATGGATGTAGTTTGACGCGGTGCGTCTAAGTCCGACCGAGATCGACAAGCTGCTTCTTCATCAGGCGGGCGTGCTGGCGCAGAAGCGTCTCGCGCGCGGCGTTCGTCTCAACTTTCCAGAATCTGTCGCGCTCATTGCGACTCAGATCTTGGAGTTCATTCGCGACGGTCGCAGCGTCGCCGAGCTGATGGATCTCGGCAAAAGATTCCTCGGGCATCGAAACGTGATGAACGGAGTGCCCGAGATGATCTCGGAGGTCCAAGTCGAAGGAACGTTCCGTGATGGGTCGAAGCTCGTGACCGTCCATCATCCGATCGTCTTCGAGTTCGGCGATCTCACGCTCGCTCTTCACGGAAGCTTCTTTCCCGTGCCTTCGAACGATCGATTCTCGAACGAGGGCCTACCAGGCATTCCCGGCGCCTATGACATTCGTCCCGGCGAGCTTGAGCTCAACGCCGGCCGCCGTACCACTTCTGTCTACGTCACGAACATGGGCGACCGTCCGATTCAGGTGGGTAGTCATTATCCGTTCGCCGAGACGAACGCGGCGCTCGTGTTCGAACGCGAGCGGGCAAAGGGAATGCGCCTCGATATCCCCGCGGGAACGGCCGTGCGCTTCGACCCCGGAGAGCGCCGCAACGTTCAGCTCGTCGAGTATGTCGCGAGTGCCGTTGTCGATCACGCCGTACTCGGGAGAGATTCATGAGCCACCGCATCTCGCGAGCGCACTACGCCGATATTTTCGGGCCGACCGTCGGCGACGTCGTTCGCCTCGGCGACACGGTGCTTCGTGCACGCGTCGAGAAGGACTTCACTTCTTACGGTGACGAATGCAAGTTCGGCGGCGGTAAGGTCATTCGCGACGGCCAGGGGCAGGCGAGCGGGGTTCCAGCGTCGGAGGCGCTCGATCTCGTCATCACGAATGCGCTCATCATCGACTGGACGGGCATCGTCAAAGCCGACATCGGCATCAAGTACGGACGTATCGTTGGCATCGGAAAGGCCGGAAATCCTCGCGTAATGCCTGGCGTGACGAAGGGGATGATCATCGGGGTCACGACGGAGGTCGTCGCCGGCGAAGGACTCATCGCGACGGCGGGCGCGATCGACACGCACGTGCACTTCATTTGCCCGCAGCAGATCGAAGTGGGGCTGGCGAGCGGCGTGACGACGTTCATTGGTGGCGGCACGGGACCGGCAACTGGAACGAACGCGACGACGTGCACGCCCTCGCCGGCGCACATTCGCGCGATGCTGCAATCGATCGACGGGTTCCCGATGAACTTCGGGTTCACCGGGAAGGGCAACACGTCTCGCCCGGAGGGGCTCCGCGAACAGCTCGCCGCGGGCGCGATGGGACTGAAGCTCCACGAAGACTGGGGCACGACACCGAAGACGATCGATTGCTGCCTCGAAGTCGCGGAAGACCAAGACGTTCAGGTGACGATCCACACCGACACCCTCAACGAGTCCGGCTACGTCGACGATTCGATTGCGGCGTTCAAGGGTCGAACGATTCACACGTACCACACCGAAGGCGCCGGCGGCGGGCACGCGCCGGACATCATCAAGGTCTGCGGGGTGCCGGAAGTCCTCCCGTCGAGCACGAATCCAACACGCCCCTTCACGGTCAATACGCTCGACGAGCATCTAGACATGCT
>JAHFDV010000431.1 GCA_023248815.1 Myxococcales bacterium | reverse complement strand
CTTCGACCTTGTCGATGCCCCGTGCATGAAAGAGGTCCCAACCGGGAGGAAGTCGAAGCGACACGTTCGCGCCCTCGAAATCGTGGTTCCAGCCGACGGCGGGGACCGTCCCTTTGGCGATCGATGGAAGGCGTCCTTCTCCGGTGAGCTGCAGCGACCCTTGACGAACTTCTACCCCGGGGAGCGAGGCCTTCCCATCACGTGTAATATACACATCATTACCGCCGACACGTACGCGGCCGAGATCGACATTCGGACCCATCTCGAGTCGCCACGAGCTATGGAGCTCGCCGCTCAACGTGTCGCGAAAGGTGGCGCCGCTACCGTTGAAGTCGAGCCAGATCTCGCGCGAGATGCGCAGTACGTCCGGCCCCGGATTCGCGTCGCCTCGCTGGCGTTCGGTGAGAACCATCTTGGTCTCCTTGCCCATCGCGTAGGCCGGGAGGCTGCGCCATTCGTTGGGAAGAGAGGTCTGCGCGGGATCGATGGACGGCGCACCTTCGACCGACACGACGCGGAGCTCCGGTTTCGCCGCGAAGGTCCACACCTCTTCACCTTCGCGCCAAGTGCCTGCGGGATCCGGCCGCGAGAGCGCGGCGATCGGACCGCGGCTTCGCGCGTGCACGGTGATCGTCCATGTTCCTGCGCGCGCTTGAAGGCGGAGATGACCATCGGGCTCGAGGCGGGCTGGAATGGGGCTCTGGAGCACGAGCGGGACGAAGTCGTCGGGGAGCACTTTGCCGAGCAGCACCTCGCGGTTTTTTCCCGCGACGTTGATCGAAATGCGCGTCTCGAGCTGCGCCGGGATCTCGTCCGTGACTTTTCGGTGAACGGTGAATTCGAGGCGATCGCCCTCGACCTCATCACCCTCTTTTTGAAACCATACGGTTCCACTCTCGTCGCGATTCGGAAACTCGATCGTCTTCTGACGCACGCGCAGCGATACGAGTCCAATCTCGCTCGGAACGGGCAGCGACTCCGGGAGCGCATCCCAAACGAGCGAGCCTGCGATGCGGTGACGCCCCCGCTCGAGATAGATGGAGGGCACTCCCTCGTGCAGAACGACGACGATTCCGCGTTCGTTGTCGCGCACGCTGACCGGCCAACGCTTGGCGTCTCCCGGCAAAGCGAGCCAGTCCTTGGCGTCGGCTTGGACGTCGAGCAAGAACGTGGCGCGCTTGTCTTCGACGACGAGCGACAAGCTCGATGGCCACATGCACTCTGGCGCGGCTTCACCCGGCAGCTTCGCGCAGAGCTTTTGATCTTCCCCTTCGAGCACCCAGCTTCGCCAAGGTTCGAGCTGAGGAGGGAGCTTGCGCAGCTCCTGAGCTCCTACCCACTTCGAGAAGAAGACGATGACGAACGCGAAAAGAATGAAGGGCCCGCGCATGAGTGTGCGACACGATACACCCCTCCCCCCTTTGCGCCCGCAAACGAGAAACGCCGTTCTCACGGAGGAGAAGCGGCGCTTCGATCGTAGTTGACCGCCGGTTAGGGCGAGTTCATCTCAGTTGGGTGGCGGTGGCGTCGGCATGGCGCAGAAGCCATTGATGCACTTTGCGCCCGAAGGCGCGTTGCAGCAGTCGGCAGCGATCGCGCACTTTTCGCCGTCTTGCGCGCAACCCGTTGGAGGCGGAACGCACATTTTTCCGGAGCCGCCATCGGCGTTGTTGATCTGACGGCAGAAGCCGCCGCAGCACTCGTCACCGCTATCGCAGTTGTTACCGTCGCTCTTGCACGCGTCGAGCGCCCAGAAGCCGCGCATGTTGCCGGCTTCCATCTCTTGGCCTTCGAGGAAGAAGGCGGGATGGCTGATGTCTGCGCCAGCCGTTCCGTTGATGTCGATCGCGGCGACCCACAACTTCTTGCGATAGCCTTTGGTGCCGCCCTTTGCGTCCAACGAGTTGTCGAAGGGGACGTCCGAGCTGCTGAGCGAGTTCGCGCCGCGATAGATCGTATTTCCATACGCACGACGGCTCGTGAAGACCACCCAGTAGTAGCCGCCAACCGCAACGGGGAGTGCAGTCGGCTCGTAGTTCATGTGCGCGTCTTCGGTGTTGCAGACGTTGGCGCCGGCGCCTTGCGGAGCAGGTTGATCCGTGTCCGCCACGGTGCAGAACGGCAAGTAGAGGAGATGTGTGCTACGCCAGGGCTCGTGGCATCCACGGAAGAGATTCTCGCGTTCGATCGCGCGCACGTTTGGCATCCGTACACATCGGCCGAGGGGCATGCGAAGCGTCCCATCGTCGCGACGCGCGCAGAAGGCGCGCTGATTTTCGACGACACGGGACGTGCGCTCATCGACGGCAATAGTTCTTGGTGGGTTGCGGGACTCGGACACAATCCGCCGCGTCTCGTGCGGGCACTGAAGGCACAGCTGGAGAAGATGGCGCATGTCTCGCTCGCGGGGATGACGCACGAGCCGGCCGCGCTTCTCGCCAAAGAGCTCGTCGGCGTTGCACCTGCCGGTCTCACACGCGCGTTTTTCACGGACAACGGCTCCACTTCGATCGAAGTCGCGCTCCGAGCATCGCTCCAATATTGGCAACAGAATGGGGCACCGAAGCGCACGCGCTTTCTCGCGCTCGACGGCGCATTCCACGGCGACACGATGGGCGCCGTCAGCGTCAACGGCGTCGATGTCTTCACGAAGAACTTCGGCGGCGCACGCTTCGAGACGGTGCGCGCCCCCGTCCCTGAAGGCTCGGACGAAGCCGCGTACGCGCGCGCATTCGAAGTTCTTGCCGATCTCATGCTCCGCCATCGCGACGAGATCGCCGGCATCGTCGTCGAGCCGCTCGTCCAGGGCGCAATCGGGATGCGAATGTATCCTGCACGTTTCCTTGCAGAGCTAGCGAGGCTCGCCCGGGAGATCGACACCTTCCTCATCGTGGACGAAGTCTTCGCCGGCTACGGACGCACCGGCAAAATGTGGGCTTCGAACCACGCCGACATCACGCCGGACATCGTGTGCCTCGGCAAGACGTTCTGCCCCCTCTTTCCGATGGGCGCAGCGCTCTTCACAGAGCGCCTCTTCGAAGGGTTCGGCGGCGACAAATCGCGCGCGCTCTACTACGGACACACGTTCGCGGGTAATCCGCTCGGCGCCGCCGTCGCACGTGAAGTCCTGGCGATGTTCCGCGAGGACGCAATCATCGAAAAATCGTTGCCCAAGGGGCGTGCCATCTCCGATGCGTTTTCGCGCCTTTCGAAGCGTGACGATGTCGCCCGCGTCCGTTCGATCGGCATGATCGGCGCACTCGATTTCAGAGCGAACGCCGGCTACTTCGGTGAGCGCGGCTGGCGCATCTACGACGAAGCGCTCAAACGCGGCGCGATTCTTCGCCCCCTCGGCGACACGATTTACGTGTGTCCCCCGCTGACGATTGAAGACAAGGAGCTCACCCGCCTCCTCGAGATCGTCGAAGAGTGCGTCGAAGTCACGGCGTGACCCGGAGGGCCGGAGACAATCAGTTCGGCTTGACGATCACGGTGCTCGTGAACATCTTCATGCCGCAAGCAAACGTGAGACTTCGTGCCTCACCCGTCGGGATGTCGACGGCGACAGGAACGTGCAGCGGCAGCGGCTTGTTGATGCCGAGCTCGGGAGAAACGATTTCGGTAGCGCACGTCTCGTTGCTCGTGCGCGTGAAGATCACCTGGAGCTTCTCGCCCTTTTTCACTTCGAGCTGCTTCGGCGTGAACCCCTTGTCGTCGGCGCAGACTTGCGCGAGACCATTTTTTGCTTCGGACGGTACGCAGCCCGAAGACGACGGAGGCGCGTCTTTCTTACACGCAGCGGCAGCGAGGGGCAGTGCAATGGCGAGCACGAAATAGGGCTTCATTTCGTCACCACTATAGCCCGAGCGGGCCGCAAAACTACAGGCTCAGCAAGCTGCGCAACCGTGGGTACATCTCGCTCGTCAGCACGGCGTATTCGTCCGGCGTGTCGCATTCCATGAAGGCGCGCTCACGGCCGAAGCCGACGCTCGCGACCTTGCCGAGGGTCATCATGCGCTGCGTGACGTCTTCGTGCTCGGCGCGGGTCTTCGCAGTCGCGAAGCCGATGACCCAATCGTTCGTGCGGGCAAGGGCGTCGTGGTCTGCGGCTTCCCAGAGGAGAATGCCGGAAGCTTCGCCGACACACGCGAGACCTTCGGTGAGCGGGGTTTCGAGGAGCCCCTTACCGTGGAGGCGCGGAGTTCCTTGCGCATCCGCGAACACCATCACTTCTTCGTTGGTGAGGCGGTAGTCCGCGCACACGAGCGTCTTCGAACGCGGGTCCTCCGCACTCGCAAGGAGCTCGAAGAGCGAAGGCTCGTAGAGGATGTCGGCATCCATCAATACGACGCGCGATTTTCCGTCGAGAATTGCGTGCTCGCTGTGCCACGCGAATTGCGCGGAGTGAGCGCTACCCGAAGTCGAGAGGTCGTCCGTGGGGTTGAGGATCCACGTGACCTTCACGTCTTTGTCCGCGAGGAGCTTCGTGCCGCACGTTTTCTTGTTTCCGACGATGAAAATCTCGGAGACGCCGGCTTTCTTCAACGACCAAAGATGCCAGTCGAGAAATGTCGGCGAGCCCGCTTTGCCATCGAGCGGCAAAAGTGGCTTCGGAGTATCGCTCGCGATCTTCGAAATACGGTTACCTAGACCTGCAGCAAGAATGACGGCTTTGTCGATGTTCTTCATGATGGGTTGGATTCGTTCGAAGGGGCATTTGCCGCGAGAGACGCCTTGGACATCCCGACGGCACGACTGAGAAAAGTTCGGCACGCAATGGTTCCGAAGACGAGCAACGCGAGACCGCCGAGGATCACGGCGTAGTCCGCGTAGAGAACGAAGCCCGCAAGAAGGCTCAAATTCAAGATGGTGACGGCGTTGTCACCGGTCATGAATCCGACGGCCCGAAGCACCCCGCTGAGCTCGCGATCGCTCGCGGCGCGAATGGCCGACACCTCTTCCAGATCCGCCGTGGTCGGCGCTCTTCCCGAAAATTCTTCGTCGACCTTCGCGGTCACGACGCTCAACGTACGCGGCGAGAAGAAGAAGAGCTGTGTGCGATCGACGATGCGACCGAAAATGACGATGCCCCCGCCGCCTCCCGCGCGCCTCGCAGCAACCTCGCGCTTCACGAGATCGTCGACGATCGTATCCGTGCCCTTCGTGAGCGCCGCGCTGAACTTGCGCTTGTAGAAGTCGTAACCGAGCGCCATGAGAGCAGGGATGACGGTGGCGATGACGATGACCCACCAACGCGCGTCCTCGGGCCGATGCCAGCGAAGATGGAGATAGATTCCGACTTGCATCGCGATGTAGCCGACTGCGTCCCCCATTTCGTCGATGGTGCGGCCGTTCGGCGAGAACATCTTTTTTGCGCGCGCCACTACGCCAT
>JAHFDV010000430.1 GCA_023248815.1 Myxococcales bacterium | reverse complement strand
GAGAGAACGTGCGACATTCCGAAGGCGCGCGCGACCCCCACGTTGCGCGCTTGGATCTCCAAGGCATGACAGTCGCCTGATCGTTGCCAACGCCGCGCGATAAGAGCGCTTCCATCGGCGCAACTGTCGAGGACGACCGCTTTGACCACCTTGATCTCTTCATCGAGACACGACGCGGCTACATCGATCGACGCGAGGCAGTCTGCGAGATGTGCCGCCTCGTCGTGGACGGGGACGACGATACCGACCGCACGGATCATCCGAGCCTCCGTTCGTAGACAGACAGCATGAACTCACGTTCCCGGTAGTGCGAGAGGTGCCTCCACGAGCGGTGAAGATCCAGTCGCGCATGAACGGCCTCTCCCGTGAGCGGATAGTCGGTTTTGCCGGTCCAATGAACCGCGACCACGTGTCCCCCGGGGCGGAGCGAGCGATCCATGCACTTCAGAAGAGCGGAAACGCCCTCACTCGTGAGGTAGTAGACAATCTCGCTGAGGACGATGAGATCGAACTCGCCCTCGGGCCATACGTCTGGAATGGCCATCGAACGCACTTCGACGTTCGCCAGATGCTTCACGCGTTCGCGCGCTCGTTCGGCAACTTCCGGGACGAGCTCCGAGGAGACGACGCCGTCGCACCGCTGCGCGAGCTTTTCCGTCAAGACTCCGATCGAGCATCCAGGCTCGAACGCGCGCTCGTAGCGAAAGTGGGGAAGTGCAGCGAGTGTCAGCGCGTACTTGCGCGCTTCGTACCAGCGCGAGCTGAAGCCCCATGGATCGGAATCATTGGCGTACGTCTTCTCGAAGTACTCGATTGGGAGACGGTTCATGCGAACACCGTCTCGAAGGGACGGCGAAATCGCGCGAGTACTGCTCGTGGGAGAACGGGGGCATCGCCGACGACGAGCGGAGCGATCTGCGAAGTGTACGCATCGATCGCGCGCTCTTTCGCACGTAGGGTGGATTCATCGAGCTCGACGCGCGCCGCGCGTTCCCATGGAAACGCCGAGTGATGCGGTGTTGCCCAATGCCATGCCCAAACCGGGTATTCGATGAGCCGAACTTGGACGCGGTGCGACGCAATGCGCGCGGCCCGTCCCGTGGCGTCGTGGTCCGGGTGACCATCGCGCTCCCACGGCGCGAAACATAGTGCGGCGCCTTGGAGAACGGGTTCGAGCGTCTCCGCAAGGCCGTCTGTCTCGGCCACTAGTCCATCCGGTAGATGCAGGCGCTGCACGCGGACGTCGCCGATGTCGAGTTTCGAAAGCGCGATGCGCTGTTCTTGGGCGCGCCGTGCCCCTAGCTGCTCGCGCACATCGGCCGTCAGGCGCGGATGCGAGGCTTCGCCATCGGTGATGGCGACGACATCCACGGAGAATCCCGCGCGCACGAGCGCGATCATCGTGCCTCCGAGGGCGAGGACTTCGTCGTCCGGGTGTGGCGCGAGAACCACCGCACGCCGATTCAATTCGCTCGTGCGTACCTCTTTCGTCCAATCGATCGTTCGACACGCCGCGAGCTCGTCGCTGGCAAGCCAGTCAGACTCGGCGGTGCCCAGTTCTTGCTCGCTCACCAAGAAGCTCACGTGCGCCCCTGGTGCACGGCCGAATGCTGCTCGGAGAGCGAGGCTTTGGCGAGCTCGACGAGATCTGTCTCTGCGTGGTGCTGTCGCAAGTAGACGACGAGATCGGCCGCGCGCATCGCGTGGGCACGATCGAAAACTAGCGCGCTGCTTCCTGTCGCTCGACCGACCCGAGTCAAGATCTCTTGACAGCCTTGTTCGACGAGTTGCCGGACGACGAGCGCGCGGAATCTTCCTTCCGCATCTGTCGACGTATGTTGAGTCGCATCGATCTCGTCCGCCGCGCGATCGAGCATCGTCTGCATCATTTCGCACGAGGCGACGACGGCGCCGAGATGAGCGAACTGATGCGGCGATAGCTCGCGATTCGACGCGCGCGAACGTAAGACGCGCGCTGCGCCGAATGCACCGCCTGCCCAGCACGCTGCAACTCCGACGGATCCATGCCAGAAGCCTTTTCGAGAAAGGTAGAAGTCAGCTTCGCCAACGGGACGATTCGTGGAAGCGTTCGAACTCGAAACGAGGACATCCTCGAGATGTATTTCCATGCTCCCCGTCGCTGACATGCCGACCGCGTTCCAAGTGTCGGGGACGACCTTCACGGTCTGATCGCGGAGATCGATGTCGAAGAGACGCACGCCATCCTCCGCGCGCGCGGTGATGAGCGCACGATCGATCTCGCCGGCCCCAGACGCGTAGAGCTTGGCGCCACGGAGAGTCCAGCCGTGTGAGGACCCGATGGCCTCGACGCGCTCGCCGCCTTCTGCCGCCCAGACGCCATAGATCCCTGGCAATGCCGATACGCTCGCCTCTGCGAGAATTGCGCGCGCGTCCGTGTGTCCCTCGACGATGCGCGCGAGCGAAAGATTGTGAGCTGCGATCTCCGCCAGTGCGTCGAAACGCTCGCGCGTATTTCCTCGCGCCGGCAGCGGCAGCTCGAGGAAGCCGAGCTTCAGCAGCGTTCGCGCGGCTTCTACGACCGCAGTGACGTTTTCGAGATGCGTGAACGATATGGCAGTAGCGCGAAGGCGTTCCCTTCGCTCACGGCGCTTCGACTCGAACGGGTTCGGCTGCATCGGTAATCCTCGGTGGCTCCACTGCATGACGCATGCCGCGAGGAGCAGATCTCCGATTTTTCCGATTGCGACGAGGTCTAGCCCCCGGGTTTGGGCCGCCGCGAGACCCTTTCAGTGTGACAACGTTCCTCGCCCGTTGCCTTTGTGCGCCAAGCCCGCGCGTGAGGGCAAGGCGTTCCACCGAGAAGCGCCTTCGTTCGAGCGCCCCGCTGGTTCGCGCTCTACTGAGCCGGCGGCGTCACATAGGGCGTCGACGTTTGCGCGCCCGCCGCCTGTGCTGGAGCCGTCCCCGCGCGCGCAGGGACGACGAAGCTTCGAGGCGGAAGCGAGAAGCCCGAGGGTACGTCCGTCAGGATTTGGTACTCACCCTGGCTCATCAGCGCGTTCGCCGTCGCGTCGGCGAGCCACACCGGACGGACGTTCGTGATGCCGCCCCCCGGCAGCGTCTCGTGCTGGAGGAAGTAGCCTTTGCCCGGCTCCAAGATGCCGGCGATGGTCGCGCGATTCTCGTTGCCCATCGTGAGCTCGTGAATGCCGGGCTCTGCGAGATAGCAGAAGTACGTGCCGCCACGCGTCGCGCCGACGAGCGCGCCGTTGTCCCACGTCGGGAAGGGCGTCTTGTCGTCGAAGGACTCGCCGCGGATCACGCACACGCGCGAAAGATTCGGCGGAATCGCGCCCGAGGGAGCCGGCACGGGGTAGTCGGGTTCCGACATCCTCCACGGGCGGCAGGACGTTGAAGCGACGGACCCGACGACGAGCAAGGCAACGAGAGGAAGGCGCATCTCAGCTCCCACGGTACGTCGAAAACCCGTACGGGCTCAAGAGCAGGGGCACATGGTGATGTTGCGCGGGGTTCTCGATTCGAAAGTGAATGATCACCTCGGGAAAGAACCCCGTTTTTCCCTGCGCAGCGAAGTACGGATCGGTCTCGAAGTGGATTCGGTACTCGGCCTTCTCGGGCGCTTTGCCGTCGAGCAGGGTCTTCAGGCGGCCGTCGTCATCCGTCGTTCCGATGCCGATGTGCTCCCAAATATTGGTGCGCAGAATCTCGAGCCGGATGACGATCCCGCTCGCCGGCTTTCCCGTCGAGGTGTCGAGTACGTGCGTCGTAATCGTATTCATCACACGCCCCCCACGAGCTTCTTCAAACGAAGATCCGTGATCTTCAATTGCTCTTCCTTGGCGCGTTCGAATTCGGCGCGCGCGCTGTTGTTGATGCGTTCCTTGGCGATCGCGAGGAGTTCCTCGCCCGTTCGTCCCGAAGCAAAGACGAGATACACGTGCCCGAACTTTTTCTCATAGGCGCGATTCACTTTCGCGAGCGCTTGCTTCGTCGCATCGTTCGCGTCGCTCACCTTCGCTTGCTCACCGCCTGCCCATTTGGAATGCGTGCCCTTGCCGGCAGGTTTTTCACCGATGCGGGGGTGCGCCGCGAACGCCTTCAGCCAGTCTTTGCGTTGGAGCTTTTCTGAAGCCTTTTTTGCGGCGCGAGCGAGCTCTCCAATATTTTTGAACGGACGCTGCTCGATCATCTCGTCGGCGAAGACGGGCGAGGCGAGCGTCGTCTCGAATGCGGCGCGCGCGCGATCCTTCGGAAGCGCATTGAGATATGCGAGGCCGAAATCGCTGCGCCCTTTTTCCGTGACGTGCCCATGCACGCGCAGACGGCTGATGCCGCCGTCCGGATAAATGCGAAGACGCAAGTGCGTGAAGGGGCCGTGCCCGAGAAGTTCCTCTTCGTAGTAGTGGCGCGTGTGCGCTTGCAGGGGAACGCGTGCGAGGACCGGCTCCCAGCCTTTCGTCGCCGCTGCCAACGTCTCGAACGATGCATCGTGCGGTGCGACGATGCCGTGAATTTCTGCGCTCTCGGGGAAGTTCCCTTTGAAGTGATTCGTGTCGAGCTCGACGCGCTCGAGCTTTCCTTCGGAGGCGAGCCGCACGATGCAGTAGTCGGGCGCTTCTTTGCGACTGCGCTTCGTCTCCCAGCCGTCGCCCATGTTCACGGAGCGGCCAGGACGAATGAGGTTGTTGCGCGAACCGAAGAACATGTCGTTCGCGCCGATGACGAGCGCGCCATTTTCAGCGGCTGCGAGATCGACCGTCGCTTCGGGTTTACCTGCCCAGCGCAAGTGGGGAAACACTTCGCCGTGCACGCGAAGCCGCGCGACTCCGCCGTCTGGGAAAATGTGGAAGCGCAGATGCGTCACCCGCTCGTGCGATTTGACGTTGAAGAGATTGTGCGTGTCGCCCTTGAGATCGGTTCGCGGAAGAAGCTCGACCCAGTGCACGCTCTCGCCCATCAGCTCGTCGACCGTAGGGTGCCCCTCCATGTTGCAGCCTTCGATGCGACAGGCCTGCGGGAAGTTCCCTTTGAAGTGACTCGTGTCGACATTCACGGCGCGCACGATGCCGGGAAGCCCGAGGCGCACGAGCGAGAAATCGTGGCCGGGAACGCGACGCCGCCGCGACTCCCAACCGTCCATCCACTTGCCGCGATCCGTGTACTTTCCATCGATGAAGATGGGAGCGCTCGCCTTGACGAGGTTCTCCTTCTCGGCGAAGAAGTCGTCGTTGGCGTAGATGACGCTTCCACCGAAATTCTCAGACGCCAGATCAATCAGCTCGAACGGGTTCGACATGTTGCGCGGACGATAATCGAGAACGCGGGCGTCGTCATTCGGGCAGCAGGCAAACCCCGAGACTGCTCTGCGCGAAGCCTCGAAGCGATCCTAGCCTTCT
>JAHFDV010000429.1 GCA_023248815.1 Myxococcales bacterium | reverse complement strand
GTCGCCGAGGAGCACGCGCTTCGGGGAGAGCTCACGCAAGATCTTGGCGGAGGAAAAATGCTGATCGCGAATGTTTCGTGCGGCGCGACCGAAGAACCACCGTTGCTCGGCCATCACCGGTGCCTGATGCGCAAAGCCGATGACGAGCACGAGCGCCGCGGCAGGAACGCGGACGACGGGCCGCGAAAAAAGAATCGCGATGAAGACCACGAAGCCGCCAAAAATGAGCCATTCGCGAAAGAAGCTCGGCGGCAAAGGGTTGGCGAGCGCGAAGATCGAGAAGGGCTGGCGCTCACCACCGATGAACCGATCGGCACTGCGTTCGATGGCGACGATGTGCTCGGTGACGAACGATCCGAACACCGCGAGCACGAGGCGTGATTTCGAAGCGACGAGCGCTGCGGTGCCGATCGCGGTCAGGAGCAGCAACATCGAGACGGCGGGCATGATGTAGCGCTCATTTTGCCAACGCACTTGATGGTTCAAGGCGACGAAGAGCAGCCAGCTTGCGGCTTGCAAAAAGACGATGCGCGAGAGGCGCGCCGTTTCCGGAATGAAGAGAGGTGCGAAGGCGAGCAAGAAGAACGAAATTGCCATGAGCGGGTGATCGGCCATGTGCCGTTCGAGGCCGCGCCAAACGATGTATTTGAGGTTGAAGAGGTAGTCCGCGACTTTCTCGTCGAGCGTCCAAGTGGGGTTGAGCGCGCGAATTTTCGCGATCGCGCCCGCAGGAGTCGTGCTCCCCGTGAGGATGCGATTCATGATTGCTTGAAGACCGAGCCAGGCGATGGCGGGTCCGCCCGTAACGACGAGGCGAGCGATTCTTTGTCGATTGGTGAGCCCGCGCTCGATGGCGGTCGCGATGCCGAAGATTGCGACGGTCGTCACCGCCTCGGGTCGAGTGAGCACGAGGAGTGCGCCGAGGAGGCCGATCGCACGAATGCGCCTTTTTGGAACACGTGATTCGTCGACGAATGCCGCGAACGTCGCAGCCCAGAGAAATAGAAAGAGCGCCCCCTCCATTCCGCTCCAAAGAGACCAGTCGACTCCGCCGACTCCAAGCATCACGGGTGGAAGCAAGAGAAGCGAGAGCCCAGTGAACCGCTCATCGAGTGCTTGTGTGCGAGCGAGCGCGAGGACGGCGCGACGCAATGCGAGCAGCGCTAAAAACACCGAAAAAGCAGCGACGAAAAGCGCGAAGCGATAGAGGGTCTCGTCGCGTTCGCGGAGCAGATATCCGAGTGCGAGGACGAACGGATAGAGGATGCTCGTGTTTCCCGAGCTGTAGCCGTTGCCAGGGAACCACTCGAACGGATGTCCTTCGGCAATGGATCGCGCGTAGTCGAAGTGGATGAAGACGTCGTCGAGGGGAGCGCTCCATTCGTTACCGGTCTGCGCGAAGAGCGCGCGCATGAAACCTAGAAGGGACGCGAGCGTCCATGCCGCCGCCCAGCCCGCATAAAGCATTCCGTGGGGGGCAACGAAGAGCGCACGGAGCGTTCGCGCGATCGCCATCACCCTCGATGAGACAAGGGCCGACGAGACTCCGTTCGAAGACGTCGTGCTCGGCGAGCTCGTATCTGCTGACTCACCGCTGGAAAACAAGGCCGGGAGCTTATCTGCAGGACTCGCGGACGGGGAAGAGCTTCCGGGGCGATCCTCGAGATCGATGAAGAAGTGTAAAGGGGGCGGCTCATCCGCTTCCGCGATGGACGGATGACCCTGAATTGCGTTAGTGGAGAAGCCCATGGGGACGCTTCAACGGTCCGTTCGAAACGCGACGCTCGTCGCGTTCGGTATGACCGCGCTGACGCCCAGCAACGCGCTGGCGCAAGATCGCGATGATCGCGGCGGTTCAGGCGCCAATATCCGGCAAGCTCCGCAAGAAGAACCGCCGAAGCAGGCAGCGCCGCCCATCATCGAGCTGCCGAAAGTCGTGAAAGATCCGGGAGCGACCTATCCGGAAGCCGCGCTGAAAGAGCATCTCAAAGAGACGTTCCGTGTCGTCCTCATCGTCGAGCTCGACGCCGAAGGCAAAGTTCGCAAAGCGACGCCCGAAACGGCAGTGGGCCACGGCTTCGACGAAGCCGCGGTAAGCGCCGCAGAGAATCTCGAATTCACGCCCGCAAAGCGCGACGGCAAGCCGTTGCCTTCGAAAATCAAACACACGTTCACGTTCGCGCCGCCCACGTCGCGCATTCGCGGCCACGTTCGTCGCGAATCCGACAAGCCCATCGCCGGCGCAAAGATCACGGTCACGGCGGCGGGAGGCGAGCCGATTGCGATCACTGCGAACGGAGAGGGCGACTGGGCGACGGAAGCGATCCCCTTCGGCGACTACACGATCACGATTGAAATGCCTGGATACGAGCGCGAAGCGACGACGCAAGCGCTCGCGCCCGGAGAAGAGATCGATCTCACGCAACGCCTGCGCCTCGCCAGCGCGAAGCCGCCTTCGGTACTGCCCGGTGAAGAAGTCGAAGAGATCAACGTGAAAGGTCAGCGCGCTCCGCGCGAAGTGACGAAGCGAACTCTCGAGCAGCGCGAGCTCTCGCGCATTCCTGGAACGAACGGCGATGCGTTGCGCGCGATTCAGAACTTGCCGGGCGTTGCTCGTCCGCCTGCGATCGCGGGGCTGCTCATCATTCGTGGCTCTGCGCCGCAAGATACGAACGTCTTCATCGACGGCACGCTCGTCCCGATCGTCTATCACTTCGGTGGATTGAGCTCGGTCATCCCGACCGAGTTTCTCGATCGCATCGATTTCTATCCCGGAAACTTCAGCTCGCAATACGGGCGCGTGATGGGCGGCGTGGTCGACGTTGCGCTGCGGGACACCAAACGCGACAAGGTTCACGGGCTCGTTCAATTCGACCTCATCGACGGTCGCGTGCTCGCCGAAGGTCCGATCGCGAAGACGGGCTGGAACTTCGCCGTCGCTGGCCGTCGTTCATGGGTCGACGTTTGGCTGAAGCCCGTCCTCGAGAGCAGCGGAGCTGGAGTCACGGCTGCGCCCGTCTATTACGACTATCAAGCGATGGTCTCGCGAGACTGGGGAAAGAAGACTTCCTTCCGACTCGCGCTCTTCGGATCGGACGACAAGCTCTCGCTTCTCACGAATTCGTCCATCGCCGATCCTGGAATCTCTGGGACGCTCTCTTCGCACACGGGTTTTTGGCGCGCGCAGGCGCGCTTCAAGCACAAGATCAGCGATTCCACGGAGCTGCGTTGGACGACCGCTTTCGGCCAAGACTTCTTGGATTTCGTGATCGGCACGAACTACTTCCAGCTGACGACGTATCCGCTCACGTCGCGTTTCGAGATCGCGCAAAAGGTCGCGAAGGGAATCAACCTCAACGTCGGGCTCGATCTCCTCTACAGCCCATACGATGTCGCGGTGCGTTTGCCTCCGCTGCCGCGTCCCGGTGAGCCGCCCGGTGGACCGTTCCTCAGTCGGCCTCCGCGCATCGCCCGCATTTCCGACAATCAAAATCGACCGGCGGCCTACGTCGAGCTCGAAATCGCGAAGTGGAAGGGGGGACGCGTCCTCCCGAGCGTTCGCGTCGACTTCGATCAGGCCACCAAAGAATGGGACGTCGCGCCACGCATCGCCGTGCGCCAAGACATCACGAGTCTGCCGCGAACGACCTTGAAGGGAGGCGTGGGCCTCTTCTATCAACCACCGCAGCCGCAAGAGACGAGCGTCGAATTCGGTCAGAGCGGTCTCGTCTCGAATCGTGCAATCCACACGAGCCTCGGCTTCGAACGCGAGTTCACGAAGAACGTCGAGCTCTCGATGGAAGGCTTCTACAAGGACCTCGACAAGCTCGTCATCCCGCGCGACGGCAACACCGGAACGGGCCACACGATGGGCATCGAAACGCTCCTCCGTTACAAGCCCGACGACCATTTCTTCGGATGGGTCGCCTACACGCTTTCGCGCAGCGTTCGTCGCGATCTCCCGAACGACGACACCGAACGTCTCACGGCGTTCGACCAAACACATATCCTCACGGTGCTCGGCAGCTATCGGCTCGGGCGCGGCTGGGAAATCGGCGGACGCCTTCGCGTCGTCAGCGGCAATCGCTACACGCCGAGTGCCTATGGATTCTACGACGCCAACTCCGGCGTCAACTTGCCGCTGCAGCAATATCCGCCGTCGGGTGAGCGCTTGCCGCTCTTTCACCAGCTCGACATTCGCGTCGACAAAACATGGCGTTTTCCGAATTGGAAGCTGTCTGCCTATCTCGACCTTCAAAACGCCTACAACCAAGGCAACGTCGAGGCGATCTCTTACAATTACAACTTCACGAAGAGCTCCTACGCGACGGGCCTCCCGTTTCTTCCGAGTCTCGGCCTTCGAGGTGAGCTGTGAACCTCCGCTTTCTTTCCGTCATCGGGGCACTCACGGCGTTGGTGCTCGCCTTCACGCTCAGCTCTTGCGGCGTCGGCGGTAGCTTCGATCCGGAGAACGTCGTGAATTCCGTGCGCGTCCTCGCCGTTCGCGCAGACAAGCCGTATGCGAAGCCGGGTGACACCGTGGAGCTCGAGATGCTCGCGGTCGATGGTCGCGCCGCGAAGACGCGTCCGATGCGCACGTTCTGGCTTCCCACGATCTGCGAGAATCCTGCCGACGATCTCTACTACCTTTGTTTCAGCACGCTCTTCAGCGGCGGAGCCGACGCAGGTGCCGACGCGAGCGCGCAGGGCGTCGACGCGGGGGCATTCACGGGGCGGGACATCAGCGCGTTTCTCGTCGAGAGCCCCAAGTTCTCCGTCCACCTCGCCGACAACCTCATCACGAGCCATCCCGTCGTCGAGGGCGCGCCGCAACCCTATGGGCTCGCGATCGCGTTCTATATCGCTTGTGCAGGGCACCCCGAGATCGTGTTGCCGAGCGCCGCGAGCCGTCAGTCGCCACCCATTGGATGCTTCGACGACACGGGCAAGCAGCTCGGCCCCGACGAATACGTGATCGGACTTTCTCGCGTGTATGCCTACGAAGAGGCGACCAACGCCAACCCCGTGCTCGGCGTGATCAAGTACGAGGGCAAGGAGATCGATCCCGCCGTCGGCATCACGATTCCTCCTTGCACCGAGGACAAGATCACGGACTGCCCGAAGCACAAGCTCGTCGCAGACGCGCCTGCGTCATCACAAGAGACGAATCCTTTCGACCAAGACGTGAACGGCAATCCTCTTCGCGAGCAAGTGTGGGTCTCTTTCTTCACGACGGTCGGTCGCTTCGGAAGCGATCAGCGGTTGCTCTACGACTCCACCGCAGGTCGCGTGACGAACGGACAAGACGTCGACCTTTTCGCGCCCAACAAGCCGAACCTTCCGACGGACGGCCGGGTGTATCTCGTCATCAAAGACAGTCGCGGCGGCACGGGCTGGAT
>JAHFDV010000104.1 GCA_023248815.1 Myxococcales bacterium | reverse complement strand
ATCAACTACGACTACAACATCACGCGAGCACCCGACGACCCGCGCAATGTCGACGAGATCTACGCGTGCCGTTGCGGCTCGAAGCTCTGCCGCGGCTCGATGTTGGAGCCCAAGAAGGTGAAGAAGAGCGCCAAGAAGAAGCCCGTTTCGAAAAAGGCGGCGAAGAAGCCCGGCTCCAAAAAAGCTCCGACAAAGGGCTCCGTGCAAAAGAAAGCTCCGGCGAAGAAGCCCGCTTCGAAGAAAGCTCCGGCCAAGAAGGCAAAGCGCGCGGCGACGCGTCTCTAGCCACCGATGCCCCACCGCTCTCCAAGCCGATGAGTGCAGATCTTTGCGGCCGGCCGCAATAACTCGCACTCATCACGCGCGGAGGTGCCCCCAGCCGGGAGCGGTCAAGACTTCAAAGCCTCGGCGCGTGCCAGGAGAAGCGCGCGCTCTTGTCCATTCTTCGTCAAGCTCGCAGCGCGTGTGAAAGCGTCGCGAGCCTCTTCGTTTCGCGACAGCTTCGCCAAGAGATCTCCGCGCGCCGCGAAGAGTAGGTGATAGTCGGCGAGCGAAGGTTCGCCAGAAAGCAGATCGAGAAGCTCGAGTCCTGCGAGCGGACCCTCGGCCATGGCAACCGCGACGGCCCGATTCAATTCGACGATCGGCGAACCGGTGAGTGCGTAGAGTTCTCCGTAGAGGCTCGCGATCTTGATCCAGCTCGTCTCGCTTGCGGTGGGCGCCACGGCGTGGCACTCGGAGATTGCTGCCTGAATCGCGTAGGTGCCGAGGCGCGCGCCTTCCAACGACGCTCCTTTGCCCCGCGCGAGCTTTCTCGCGAGCGCGAGCGCATCGCGGCCTTGGTGAATGAGTGATCGGTCCCAGCGCAGCCGATCTTGATCGGCAAGGAGCACCGGCTTTCCGGATGCGTCGACGCGCGAAGGCGAGCGCGAAGCATGCAACGCCATCAACGCGAAGAGTCCGTGCACCTCGGATTCGTCGGGCATGAGACCGCGAAGAATTCGACCGAGCCTCAGCGCTTCGTCGACGAGTGGGGGTCGCAGGATGTCCTCGCCGCTCGTCGAGGAATATCCTTCGTTGAAGACGAGGTAGACGACCTCGAGTACGGACGCGAGCCGTTCGGCGAGCGCCTCGCCGTGCGGAAGCTCGTAGGTAACGTCGGATTCGGCGAGTGTCTTTTTCGCGCGCACGATTCGCTGGGCGATCGTCGCCTCGGGAACGACGAAGGCACGCGCGATCTCTTGCGTCGAAAGCCCGCCCACGACGCGCAACGTCAACGCGACACGTGCCTCCCCCGAGAGCAACGGATGGCAACTCGTGAAGACGAGTCGCAAGAGGTCATCGCCCACTTCGTCGTCGAGCGCAAAGTCGAGCGCATCTGCGGGGTGCTTCATTTGCTTCAGCTCGAGCTCGCGTTCGACTTCTTCGTGCTTCTTCACGATGCGCTTCCTGCGCGACACTTCGTTGAGGGCCTTATTTTTGGCAGCCGTCATCAACCACGCGCCCGGATTGTCGGGCGCGCCGTCCTTTCGCCACGACTCGAGAGCCCCCACGAGCGCGTCTTGCGCGAGCTCCTCTGCACGCCCCACGTCGCGCACGATGCGGAGGAGGCGAGCAATGAGCTTCGGTGATTCGATCCGGACGATCGCTTCTAGAACGCGGTTTGGATCCGAGGCCGCCACGACCTCGGATACCACCAATTGCTACGCTGATTCGTCGGAAACGATTCGGTGGCGGGTCAAGAGTCTGCGCGTCCGGCCTCAGATGCTTCGTTGGCTTTGACGATGACCATGACTCAGGGCGTCGCCTTCTGCGGCGCCGGAGCGCCCATGCCGATTCGATACCAATCGATTTTGCGCGTCACGAACATCACGACGCCAATGATCGTGAAGAGCATCACCGAGCCCATCACGAGCGAATACGTTTCGAGCCGAAGAAGCACGAAGAGCGCGCCATAGAGACCCGCAATCATCGAGCCGAATCCAGCGCCGCGAAGAAAGCTCTTCAACACGGCACTGGCGTACAGCCCGAGAATCGAGATGCAAGCGAGCGCCGAGATCACATACGCGAGACCGAAGCGAACATGCTCGGCGAGCGAGAGCAGGAGCAAATAGAAGATCGCGAGCGCCGCGCCGACGAGCGCGTACTGAATCGGGTGGACTGCGAGCTTCTTCAAGATCTCGAAGAAGAAGAACGCGGCGAACGTGAGCGCGATGAAGAGAATGCCGTACTTCGTTGCGCGCTCGGTTTGCACGTAGACATCGACCGGGTCGATGAACGTCGCGCCGAAAGCGTTGTCGGTTCGCAGACGATCGCAACCGAGGCCATTCGCTTCACAATTGCCGAGCATCTGTCCGACGTTGGTCGCGAAGTAGCTCGTTCGCCACTTCGCGTCGAAGCCCGCATCGCTGATCGCGCGACTCTCCGGAAGGTGACGGCCGAAGAAGCTCGGGTGTGGCCACGACGAGTGCATCGTCACGCTCGTCTCGCGACCGACGGGAACGAACTCGATCGACGAGGTGCCTTCGAGCGTGAGGCTGAAGGAGAACGGGTAGGTCTTGGGGGCCGAAGCGAGAAGTCCAAGCGGTGAGCGGATGCCCGTCGCCGCGAAGACATCGACGACGCCAGGCTCGAACGGCAGCTGTCTCCCATCCCAGCTCAACGCGGGCGCGTTCTTTATACCGCGAACGTCGCTGATACCGACGACGGCATAGGCGGGCCTCCATTCAATCGTGCTCTCCTTTTCGGGCGCGAGTCCGAACGCCTTTTCCGTTTCGAAGGTGCCTCTGACCGTCATCTCGGACGAATAAATGATCGCCTTGTGGATGCCGCGGTGGCGTTCCTCGGTGTTCACGTTGCTGGCGATCTCGAGGTTGCGCGGGGCAATTCGCACGCTCTTTTCTAGGTAGTGCGTCTCGACGAACTTCTTTCCGTCACTTCCGACCTTCTCCTCGTCGACGCGCTGGCGGTAGGGAATGACGACGATCGGACCAAAGACGTTCTGCTTGTCGGCCGAGCTCGCCGCGACCTCCGCGATCACACCTTCGCGAAGAGCCTGACGCTCGCGCACCGTTCCTTCGATCATCGCAATCGGAATGAGCAGCAGCAGCATGAGAAAGGCGATGAAGCCGCTCTTGAAGAACAAGCGACGCTGGGGACTCGGCGCCGGGCGCTCGAACATCGGCGGCGGTGGCTCTCGCCTCGGCTGCGTGTACTCGGTGGGAGTAGGAAAGGTCGGGGGCGGGGAAGGGAAGTCACTCGATTGCGTCACCTAGGAATCTCCTCTGAAGGGGTACTGAACCTCTCCAGCGTGCGCGCCGCGAATGAAGGGAAGATGCGGCCCATGTGAAATCGAGATGAAGTCGCCGGATCGACGCGTCTTACGCCGAAGAATCGAGGCGACGACCGAGACGAAGGCGCGCAATCGCTCCACCTTCGGGATGATTCTCGACGCTCACCGAGCCGTCATGCAGCTCCGCGACCTCGGAAACGAAGTTGAGCCCAATGCCGGTTCCCTTCTTGTCCGTGTCGGGGCGAGGCAACGAATAGAAGCGCTCGAAGACGCGTTCGCGCGCGTAGTCAGGAATTCCACTGCCGTGATCGCGGAGCGAAAGTGTACAGCCGGTGGCGTCTGTCGTTGCCGAGAACGTCAACGCGCCTCCGCGTTTGGAGAATGCGACCGCGTTGTCCACGAGATTGAGAAGTGCCTGCTCGAGCAAGAATCGTTCGCCGCGTAGCACGAGCCCTTCGGAGATCGTGACCTCGGTGGCCAGCTCCTTTCCGAGGATGTCGGTTTCGCGAGCGCGAAGTGTCTCTTCGACGAGCGCGCGCAGGCCGATCGTTTCGACGTCCCTCAACTCCCTGCGGCTCTCGAGCACTGCAAGCTCGAGGAGTCGCTCGACGATTCGCAACATGCGTCTCGACTCGCCGCGGATGTTTGCGACGAAGCGTGTGCGGTCGGAGGCGTCCATCTCCTCCCCCAAGAGCTCGGCGGCGCCGCTGACGGCGGTGAGTGGTCCTTTGAGCTCGTGCGTCAGCGTGTGGACATACTTCTCGACGTACTCCTTCCCTTCGAGCTTGATGCGCATCGTTTCGAGCGCAGAAGCCAACTCCGCGAGCTCGCCCGTCGTCTGCGGAAGGGCAATTCGTTTGCCCTCGCTGACGGAGCGCGCGTAGGTGGAGAGCTTTCGCAAAGAGGACGTGAGCCAGAAAGAAAGCGCGAGCCCGAGGGCGACCGACAGCGCGAGCAAGATTGCACCGCTCAAGATGAGCTCGCGTCGTCCCCGCTCGAGGAAAGGGACCGCCGTGGCATTCGGCTTGGCCACGGTGAGCACGCCGATGATCACGCCGTGATCGACGATGGGGGCGGCCACGTGCATGACTGTGCTGAGGTCGTCTTCAGGAATGGCGCGCGTGCTCCTCGCCCCGTACTCCCCGCGCAGTGTGAGCGCGACGTCTCGCCACTTGGAGTAGTCCTGGCCGACGCCCTTTCCGTCCGAGTCGAAGAGCACGATGCCGTTGCGATCCGTCACGTAGACACGCTCGTTGGTGCGCGCCTTCGAGGTGCCCCATATTTTCGCGCCGAGGGACCGCGAGCGAACTTCGTCGAAACCTCTCCGCAAGACGCCGTTCTCGGTTTGTCCGCTCACGACATCGTCGTGAACGATCGCAGCGAGAAGATTTGCCGTTTCGACGAGAGACTCTTCCGTCGACTGCCTCACGATCGGCTTCAACTCGTCGACGGACAACCGAAAGAGGAAGAACGCACCGACGAGCGCGATCGCGAGATAGCCGGCGAAGATGCGCGCGGTAAGATTCATCGCTCTTCGACCACGATGCTGTAGCCAAAGCCGCGATGCGTCGTAATGGGGTCTTTGCCTTCGCGAACGGCGCGAAGCTTGGCGCGCAGAGACTTGATGTGCGCATCCACCGTGCGTTCGAGGCTGGAATCGGGGCTATCCCACACTTGGTTCATCAGCTGCTCGCGAGAGAAGACGCGCTCGGGCTGGAGGATCAGCGCCTTCAAAAGGAGATATTCGTAGCGCGCCAATTGGAGCGGCGTTCCCACGTACGAGATTTTCCTCCGGGTCTCGTCGACGACGAAGAGCGCGGTCGAGCTTGCAACCGTCCGCGTCGCCTCGAGGTGCGCCGTCGTCGTGCGCTTCAAGATCGCCTTTACGCGTGCCACGAGCTCCCGCGGACTGAACGGTTTGGCGACGTAGTCGTCACCGCCGATTTCGAGTCCGAGCACGCGATCGATCTCTTCTGAGCGCGCAGTCAGAAAGAGAATCGGCACGGTCGAGAACGCGCGAATGGATTTGCATACTTCGAAGCCCGTACGGTCGGGCAGGCCCACGTCGAGTACGACGAGATCGACGCGGCCCTTCCTCACTGCCGCAATGGCATCGTTGCCGAGCCGTACCCACACGGCTTCGAATCCATCCTTCTCGAGTGCGAAGAGGATGTTGTCTGCGATCGAGGGCTCGTCTTCGACGACGAGGATCGCTTGAGAGGGCGGCACGCTCACGCTCTAAGATCTACTGCGACCCGGGCGGACCTCACGCAAAATCTCACGCGCCACGCGCTCTCCGCTCTCGAGCGCTCCATGAACGGTGCCGTTGTCGGGCGGAACGGCCGTCGCTTCGCCCGCGAAATAAAGCGTACTTTGGATGGGGACACCGAGACGTTTGCCTGCCCTCGCGCCACCGACCAATGGGTAGCTGTACGCTCCGCGCGAAAAGGGATCGGCTGCCCAGTCGTGAAAGAAGGTCCGCTCGAGTCGCTCTTCGACGAACGATCGCTTCACGTCGAATGCTCGCGCCAAGGTCTCCATTGCTGCGTCGATGATCCCGCGTTCCTTCATCGCCAAGAGGCGATCCGCCGCTGGACCTCCCGCCCAGGCGGTGATGAGCGGCGTCTCGATGGGGTAGGTCGACCACCACGTCGGCAGAATGCCTCCGCGAACGTGCAAGAAAGAGAGGCGCGGCAACTCCGGCGCCTCTCGTGCTCCGACGTTTTTCGCGCTGGTCCAGAACGCTTCGCGAAAGCGGAACGTCATGCGCAGCACGTTGCCCATCGCCAAGAGGCCCAAGGCTTTCTTTTTCTCCTTCAGCGGCGGGTCGAAATGCACGCGCGCCTTTTTTTGCGACTCGTCGCGGCTCTTGTCGTTCGCCCTCGGCTCGAGGACACTCGTGACCAAGATTCCGAGAGGAAGAGTGACGACGAGTGCCTTTGCGCGGATCTCGCCGATGCCTTTGCCGAGACCGCTCACGCAGCGAACCGTCACGTGTCCTTTGCGCCACGACACTTCTTTGGCGACCGTATTCAAGCGCAGGCTTTTCGCCGGAATCTTTGCGGCAAGAGACGAAGCGATGCGGTCGTAGCCGGCGATCACGCGACCTGCTTTCTCATCGTCTTCCGAGCCCATCGTGAGCGACAACGCGCTGATGCGATCGCTCGTCGCAGCATTGAATCCTTCCACGAACGACTTTGCCAAGCCGACGGCTTCGGGGTCGATGCGCGCGCCTTTGACGGTCTCGTCGAACGAGCGATCGGGCCCCTTTTGCGTGCGCTTTGCGACGAGCTGCATCACGCGCTCGAGCTTTCCGTCGAAGTCGTTCACGGGGCTCAGCTTCTTGTCGCGAGCGATCCAATGAGAGCCCGTCACGTCGACGACGGGGATATGCGAAGCGTGTGCAAGCTCGTGCGTCAGCTTTGCCTTGCCGTGAAGGAACTCCGCCCCGAGCTCGACGGGGAGCGGCGTCGCCTCGTCATGGACGGTGTGCACGCGCCCACCGATGCGGTCACGCGCTTCGACGACGCAGACTTCCAATCCTGCCTCGACGAGCTTCGCGGCGGCAGCGAGCCCCGCCATGCCGGCTCCCAAGATGATCACGTCGACGGCGCGGTCCTTCGGAGGCGTCATGCGTTTCAGCATGCCAGAGACCGTCTTCCAATTCAGCAGGCAAGGGGACATTGCCGCTCGTTGCGCCGCCGAGAAAGGGCTAGACGCAGCGCTCTGCGACCACTAATCCACGGAAGCGCGACTTCTTCTCGTGAGATGCGGATCGCGCCGAGACATGACACCGACCGCGCCGCGCCCTTTCGAAGCCCTTCGCCACGGAGGATTCCGCGCTTTCCTCGGGACGTTCATGTTGACGATGATGGCCGACAACGTCGAGCACGTCATTTCGTACTGGGTCGCGTTTCAGAAGTTCAACTCGGCGGCACTGGGCGGTTTCGCCGTCGTCTCGCATTGGGCGCCGTACCTCTTCTTCTCGGTGTTCGTCGGCGCGTTGAACGATCGCTTCGACTCGCGACGCCTCATTCAGATCGGCGCGACGCTCTTTGCGTGCGTGTCCCTCGGCTGGGGATACTTCATCTTCACCGACACGCTGCAGATCTGGCATGCGATGGTGCTGCTCGTCCTCCACGGTTGCGCGGGCGTGTTTTGGCTCACGTCGAGCCAAGTGCTCCTCTACGACGTCGTTGGCCCGCAGTCGATCGCGAGCGCCGTCCGTCTCAACGCGAGCGCGCGCTATCTCGGCATGCTCGTGGGACCGGGCGTCGGCAGCATCATCCTGCGCACGGTGGGGCAACGCTATGGCCTCTTTCTCAATGCGTGCTTCTACCTGCCGCTTCTCATCTGGCTCGTTCGCGCGCCCTACGGACCGAAGTTTCGCAACGATCCGAGGCCGGCGCGTGCGGTTCGTGGAATCGCAGACATCGACGACACCTTGCGAGACGTTCGCCTTCTGCCGTCGCTCTTTCGAATGATCATGCTCGCCGGCGCAGCGTCTTTCTTCATCGGCAACAGCTACCAAGCGCAAATGCCGCGCTTTGCCGTCGATTTGGGCCATGGCGACCCCGGTGTACAATACACGGCTCTCCTCGGCGCCGACGCCGCGGGAGCGCTTTTGGCGGGACTTCTTCTCGAGAGTGGACGCGGGCTCTTCCGCATTCATCCGTCCTCGGCGATGCGTCTCGCGATCTGTTGGGCTGCAGCCCTCTTCGGCTTCGCCCTCACCCATTCTTATCCGCTGGCACTCGTGTTGCTCTTTCTCGCGGGCTTCTTCGAGCTCTCGTTCAGCAGCATGACGCAGACGATCGCGCAGGTCGAAGCTCCGTCGGAGATTCGCGGGCGCGTTCTCGGACTTTTCAGCATGGCTTCCGCGGGCCTCCGCGCCTTCAGCGGCATCAACGTGGGCCTCGTCGGTAGCGCCCTCACGGTGCACGTGTCGCTGGCGGGCGCGACCTTCGCGTTCGCGACAGTGGTGACGCTTTTGTTGTGGTCCGAGAGACGCCGCGCGCGGGCTGTCTAGGTCAGAGGAGCCTCAACGGAACGCCGACCTCGGCGATGCGCACGCGATCTTGCGCGATGCCTTTTTCGATGCGAGCGGCTTCGAGGACCTTGAGCGCATCACCCGGCTGATCGTCGCCGAACCAGAACGTGTCGTAGTGCATCGGGATCATCACGTCCGCTCCGAGGTCGACGAAAGCGTCCAGGGCTTCTCGCGGGCCGATATGAACGGGCGCATGGAGCTCACGCGGCTCTACGGGCGCGATGGGTAGGAGCGCGAGGTCGATCTTCGGAAAGCGCTTCTTTGCAGCAACGAAACGTGCACGGTCGTATCCGGTGTCGCCTCCGAAATAGACGGTGACGCCGCCATACTGCAAAACCCAACCGCAGAATCCGTGTTGCATCCAGCCCGCATCGATCGCGTAGCGCCAGCCGGAGTGCTTCACGGGGACTTGCGTCACCTTCACCGCCCCGCCGAGATCTTCTTGCCACGTACCCATGTCTCGAACGCGATACGGAGCATCGGGCGCGTAAAGAAGCCCGTTCTCGGGAAGGAGCAGCCGATGAATCTTTTCTTCCACGAGATCGAGTGAAGACGGCGAATAGTGGTCTTGATGCATGTGGCTGATGACGACGGCATCGAGCGGAGGAATCGCCTTCGGATCGATCCCGGGGTCGCGCATGCGCTTCGCCAACTGCGCGATCGTCGGCATGAGCATCGGATCGGTCAGCACGAAATGCGGGCCGAGCTGCACGAGCATCGAAGCATGGCCGATCCACGTGATGCCGAGCCGCGCGCCCTCGATGTGCGGATCGGGCTTGGGCGTCGCCTTTGGCGTGTCTAGAAGATGAGAAAAGTTTTTGGTGGCGGCGCGTCCGACGAAGCAGCCATGCGTCGCCAGCGCGAGCCCAGCACCGAGTGACCCGCGTAGGATTTGCCTTCGGTCGAGCTTCGACTGATCGTCGGGTTTCTTCATTGTCGCGCCCTCATCACAGCGACCGCACGCGAAGAGAAATCGCGAACGCATAAGGATCGAGATTGGGGATCCACGAAGCTTCGATCCCGCGCATCCCTTGCGCGGTGTAGAGGCCGGCATCGAACGCGACGCTCGAGCCTTCGCTCGCGACGAAGCAAGAGGCGCCCGTCGCGAAGGAGAGCCTTTCACCGTGTCCTTCGATGGGCACGTAGAAGCGCGCTCCGAACTTGCTCGCAAAATGAGCGTCACGAAGAAGGATGTAAGGTGCAGCGAAGAGCTCCACGGACCCGCCGTGTCTTGCCCAGGGATCGGCGACGAAGAATCTCCAAGGCGAAATGCTCTTGTGCGTCGCGAACGAAAACAGAACGGGCGTCACTTGAAACCCCAGCGCGAACTGCGCTTGCGTTTCGCCGTTGCGCCCATCGCCGACGAACCAAGTCGGGCTGGGAAGAAGCTGGGTGAGCCCCCAAACGAGCGTGGGGCGCGGATACTTTCGGTCGACGGCGCGCGGGGTCTGGGGGAATTCTCCGTCTTCATTGCTTGCGACTTTTCGAGCGCTCGCGTCGTTCTCCGCAGCGCGTGCGCGGGCGGGAGCGACGAGAATCGCTGCGACCGAGAGCGCCGTTACCGAGGCCGAAGAACGGAGACGCATTGCGCGCTCGACTTTACCTCTTGGAGCGGCTCCGCAAACCTCTTAGGCAGCTTCGAGCTCGAAAATGTTCGCGAGGTTTTCGTACGAAGCAATGCGAGCCTTCGGATCGAAAATCTGCGCCGTGATCATGAGCTCGTCTGCTTGCGTGTGCTCGACGAATTCGCGCATCGATTTGCGAACGCGGTTGGGCGAGCCGATGGCGGCGCACGAGAGAACACTCTCGAGAAGCGTGCGATCCGGGAAACTGAGCTGCTCGTAGAACCCGGGTCGCGGGGGTGGGAGCTGCGTCGGTTTTCCGCTGCGGAGATTCACGAACGCTTGATAGAGGGAGGTCGCCAAGATCTCGCCTTCTTCGTCCGTGTCGGTCGCGATGACGTTGAAGCCGAGCATCACATGCGGCTTCTTCAACCGCGAAGACGGACGGAACGTGCGGCGATAGACGTTGATCGCATCTTCGAGCTGGCTCGGTGCAAAGTGCGAAGCGAACGCATAGGGCAGGCCCAACGCGGCCGCGAGCTGCGCGCCGAAGAGACTCGAACCCAAGATCCACACGGGTACTTCGAGCCCAGTTCCAGGCACGGCGCGCAAATGCTGCTCTGGCTCCTTCGAGAAGAAGTCGATGAGCTCGACGACGTCGCGCGGAAACTGGTCGGGGTTCGTCGTCGACGCGCGGCGCATGGCTCGCGCGGCCAATTGATCGGAACCGGGAGCACGACCGAGCCCGAGATCGATACGCCCTGGGTAGAGCGACTCGAGCGTCCCGAATTGCTCGGCGATGACGAGCGGCGAGTGATTGGGAAGCATGATGCCACCCGCCCCGACGCGAATCGTCTTCGTGTTCGACGCGACGTGTCCGATGAGAACCGCCGTTGCGGCGCTCGCGATGCCGGGCATCGCATGATGTTCGGCGAGCCAAAATCGCTTGAATCCGAGCGCCTCTCCCGCCTGGGCGAGAGCCACGGTGTTCTTGAACGAGTCGGCTGCAGTGTGGCCTTGTGTAATCGGCGCGAGATCGAGAATGGAGAGAGGGACCACGTCGGAATAGGTAAGGCCGTGGGCGACGTTTGGGAAGTCGCCGATTGGCAGTCATCTCGCGGCGAAGGCGTACGCTTTGGACCCAAGGTTCCTTCGAGGCGGATTGTCTCTCTGGGGCGAATTGTGCCCGAGGCTGGCGAGAGAGGAGCGTTCTCAAACCGCCGAGATCTCGAATAATTTGCGCGTTTCGGCAGCCAAACGAGCAGTCTTCGGTTTTCCCGACCGGGTGGCTCGCAAAGTGCTTTAGCGTTCTCGACTTCGTGGCTGCCTCATCCATCAAAAGAGACGACTCCTCCGAACTGGAACCGGGAAAGTATTCCATCCAGCGCGAGGGCAACCAGGTGCATCTCGCGGGGGATCTGCGGATGGCCGACGCCGGCGCGATCTGGATCGAGCTCACCGCGACGACGAAAAACGAGCGCGGAGGCGAGATCGCGTTCGAGCTCTCCAAGGTTCACTACGTCGACGGTTCCGTGATGGCGCTCCTCGTAGAGCTACGAGCCGATCTCGCTTCGCGTGGTGTGAAAGCCGAGCTCGTCGGCGCGAGTGATCGCATCGAGCCCTTGATCGATCTCTACGCTGGGCATGAAGGCCCGACGCGCCGCAAGAAGCGCAAACCCGAAGGCACGATTGCCCACTTCGGTCGCGCGACCGCCGAGACGATCGAAGAAGGCAGAAGCATCCTCGACTTCATCGGCAACATGGTGATGGCGGCGCGGACGATCCTGCGACGCCCACGCTCCGCTCACTGGAGCGACATCCCGCGTCTCGCTGAAAAAACGGGCGCCGACGCCGTTCCAATTACGTTGCTCATCAACATCCTCGTAGGGTTCGTCATGGCGTTCCAATCGGCGCGCCAGCTGAAGACCTACGGCGCGAACATTTACGTAGCCGACCTCGTCGGCATCTCGCTCACGCGCGAGCTCGCCCCGCTCATGACCGCAATCATCGTGTGTGGCCGTTCGGGAGCTGCCTACGCCGCGGAAATCGGGTCGATGAAAGTGAACGAGGAAGTCGATGCGATCCGCACGCTCGGCCTGAGTCCCTTCGCGTGGCTCGGGTTTCCACGCATCACCGCTCTTCTCATCGTCGTGCCGATCCTCACCATCCTTTCCGACGTCGTCGGGATCTTCGGCGGTTTGGCCGTCGGCGCCCTCGACCTCGACATCACGCCGATCGGCTATCTGAACGAGACGGCAAAGGCCGTTCGCGGATGGGATGTGATGACCGGCCTCATCAAGAGCTTCTGTTTCGCTGTCGCGATCGGATTCATTGCCTGCCAGCAAGGCTTCGCCGCTTCTGGTGGCGCCGAGGGCGTCGGCCGCCGTACGACATCGACCGTCGTCACCTCGCTCTTTGCGATCGTCCTCATCGACACTCTATTCACTGTCATCTTCCGCTTCTTCAACGTGTGACCATGTCCAATTCTCCGAACTCACAGCGACCACCCGCGCCGGGATCCCCGATCTCCGTGCGTCCCCCGCGTAAGATCGCCCCGCCGAGGAACGCCCGCGCGACGATGGTCTCCGTGAAGGATCTCAGTATTGGCTGGGGCGACAAGGTCCTTCAAGAGCACCTCAATTTCGAAGTCGCGCGCGGGGAAGTGTTCGGCATTCTGGGCGGTAGCGGCGCCGGTAAGTCGACGCTTTTGCGCTTTCTCATCGGTCTCGAGACGCCACTCGCCGGCGAGATCGACGTGGCGGGGCGAGGCACACCGGATCTTACGAAAGGGCTGCCTCCCTTCGGCGTCATGTTCCAAGCCGGCGCGCTCTTCGGATCGCTGACGGTCGGAGAAAACGTCGCGCTGCCGCTCGAGGAGTGGACGAAGCTTCCGCCGGACGCCATCGCTGCGATTGCACGCGCAAAGTTGCGACTCGTCGGACTCGATGGGTCCTCCGACAAGTTTCCGTCCGAGCTCTCGGGTGGGATGAAGAAGCGTGCCGCGATCGCGCGCGCACTGGCGCTAGAACCGGAAATCGTTTTCTTGGACGAGCCCTCCGCCGGCCTCGATCCCGTCACCTCGGCCGATCTCGACGAGCTCATCAAGACGTTGAGCAAGACGCTCGGTCTCACCGTCGTCATCGTCACCCACGAGCTCGAGAGCATTTTCGCGATCGCCGACCGCGTGATCATGATCGATCGCGAAACCAAAACGATCATTGCAATGGGACCCCCGAAGGACCTTCGCAACAGCGAAGACCAACGCGTCCGAGACTTCTTCAACCGCACTCCCAAAGGTTCCTGATGGCAGCGCCAACCAATCACTTCAAGCTCGGTCTCTTCGTCATGCTCGGCATCGCGGGTGCGATTGCCGCCTTGTTCATGTTCGGCGCCGCGGCCATGGGCAAAGAGACGGTCGACTACCACACCTACTTCAACGAGTCGGTTCAGGGGCTCGAAGTCGGCTCGCCCGTGAAGTTCCGCGGCGTCACCATCGGCCACGTGCAAAAGATCGCGATCGCCCCCGATCACAAGCTCGTCGATGTCGTCAGCGACCTCTTGGTCAAGGACATCAAGCGGATGGGGCTTCTCGAGATGGGGGCGAGCTCTCCCTTGAGCGGCAGCAAGCCCAAGTTCGTGATTCCACCGGACCTGCGTGCGCAGCTCGGTTCGCAAGGCGTGACGGGCGTGAAGTTCATCGCCATCGACTTCTTCGATCCGAAGACGATGATGCTGCCCGAGCTGACCTTCGAGCCCTCGGAGCGTTACATCCCGGCTGCGCCGAGCATGATGAAGAACCTCGAAGACACGATCACGAAGGCGATGGATCGCCTCCCGGACATGGTCGACGCCGTCGTCATGATCATGGGCCGCGTGGATCGCCTGCTCGCATCACTCGAGAAAGAAGAAGTCTCGGGCAAAATCGGGTCGACGCTCAGCGGCGCCGACAGCGCGATGCAGAGCCTGCAACGTGTGCTCGGGGGAATCGAGAAAGAACACCTCGGTGCGCGGACCGGCAAGACGATCGACGAGGCGCACGTCGCCGTCACGAAGCTCAACGCCGTTCTCGATCGGCTCGATGGAGACAAGGGAGTGCTCGCGAGCATTCGCCACACGAGCGATGCGTTTGGCGAGATGGGCAGAAGCGGACAGGGGACGCAGCGTGACCTCGAAGCGGCACTCCACGATGTCAGCGACGCCGCAGAGGCGGTACGCGCACTCGCCGCGGCGCTCGAACGCGATCCGGACATGCTCCTCAAGGGAAAG
>JAHFDV010000428.1 GCA_023248815.1 Myxococcales bacterium | reverse complement strand
CGATGGCTGTGGCATCGGATACTGGTAGACGGCGCTCTGTCCCGAACGCGTTTTGGTGACGAGGAAGAGGTCGCCAGTGCGCGAGTCGACGAGCAGCGTTTCGGAGTTGTGGGGGCCGTCGGGGTAAATGAAGCCGAGCTTCTCGGCGTGCGCGTTGGTCTTGCCACCCTTTGGATCGAGCGCCGGTTCCCTGATCGCGTAGATCACGTAACCCGGTGTCGCCGTGGACCCTCGCTGCCGACGATACTTGTTGTCGCCGATGTCACCGATGAAGATGCAGGCCGAACCATCGCCACATGGACCGGTCCCGATATCTTCCCAATCGTCGGCCTCCGCGTTTTCGACGGCGAACTCCCCATGCTCGTGCCCCTCGCTGTCGAAGGCGAAAAAACGCGCGACGTCTCCCGAGTCGTTGTGAGCGAACAAGATGTCGGTGTGCGTTCGACTCACGGCGAGACCCGAGAGCTCCAGGAGCGGATAGGGGACGTTGCAGATCTTCGTGAAGGCGCGAAATCCTTCGCAGTGGGGGCTGCATTTATTCCGCGCGCTCCCGACGCTCGGACGCGACGATGCCGGAGCTGACGTCTCGCCGACGCTCCTCGCGCTCTTGCACGAAGCAGCTCCGACGAGCAGTCCGAAGGCATAGGCAAGTGCGCGCGACGGTGACATCCAACCATCATGATAGCGCATCGCGGTAAGCGTTTCGGCGCTCTCCATGCGGAGCGCGTTCGCCCTCGTGAAATGTGCGTCTTAGAAACTGTCGGTGCTGTCTTCGGTGGGGACGATGTCCGTGCCCGTCGCGCAACCCGAATTGAGGCGGATAGAGCCGCGAAGATTGGCGCCGGCGCACGACGTACGGCAGAGCTCGATGCGATGCTCGTTGGAGGCATCGAGACGATAGCCGACACCGTTCTCGCACGTTGCTGAGTACGGCGCGAAGCTCGCTTCATCCTGCGACGATCCAATGAATAGGCTCGAGCGCCCTTCGGCGAGCGCGCCGAAACCTTCGGGAAGGTCGACGAAGCAGCGCTCGGCCGGCGTCGCCATCGACGACAACGCTCCGCGCAAGTCGGCCGCGCGCGACGTGTCGTCGGCGAGCGTGACGGCTTTCTCGGTTCCGCCCGCCTTTGCGACTTCATTGGCGGCGTCGCCGACGTCCGAAGTTGCGATCACGTGGACGCGAATGCTCGGAGTGCCTTGAAACGCGGCCTTCGCCTCATCGGCGAGGGCGGACCAATACGAAGAACCGACGCACGTATCCGCGGCGCCACTCGTGACGAAGATGATCTCCGCGGTGCTCTTTTCGAGGGCGATCGCCTGCGTGCGCGCGTTTTCGATCGCGCCTGCGAGCGCAGCCGTCGACGATGCCGAATTTCCGGGATCATTCGCAGCGAGCACTCGAGCGAAGAGCGCATCGTTCGGGAGCGCGTAGGGGTGCACCTGCGGGATCGCATAAGAAGCGCTGCATCCTTCATTGGCTCGCGAATTAGGAAACACGTGCAACGAAGCCTGGATGCCCGTCGTCCCCTCGTCACCGAAGAACGCGTTCAGGCCGCCCTTCACGCTTTCCCAAGAGGGCGCCATGGCCTCGGTGCGGTCGACCGCAAACACGACGAGCTTCGAGTCGAGCGGGATGACCGTCGAGCTCGTGGGCTCGCACACGCCGGTGTCCGAGACGGTCCGCCCCGTCTTTTCCCGTTGATGAGTGACGGGGGCTTCGTCTTCACCCGTTCCCTCCGTGGGGCCCGCGCAGGCCGTGAGAAGAGCGAAAGGTAGAAGGGAAGTCAGAGCTGTCAGCCGCTGCATGACTTCCACTACAGTAGAAAATTACATCTACATCAATTGTAATTTTACGTTTTCAGTGGAATTTGGGGGAGCTTCTGCGCAAAAGCGGGAGCTCATCTCACAGTCGGATTTTTATTCAAACCTTTGATTTCACTAAGGAACGCAGCCTTGGCCGTTCCGGAAGATCATCGTGACGGTGCTGACGTAATGCGACTGCGGTCGCGCTCCGGAGCCCGCCGTGAATCCCCAGTGGCCGATGAACGGCTTGTAGCCGGGGATTGCGAAGTCGGTGATGTAGTTGACGTTGTCGATGGCTACCGAGACGACGCCGGCGTCGAAGAGAACGCGCAGGGTGTGATTCGAGATGTCATTGGGCTTCGGAATGGTGGCTTGCTTGAGTCGCTGTCCGCCCGTCCCGTCGACGATGGCCACGGAGGGAGAGAGCACTTCGCCGACATCGCGATGCGTGTCGATTGCCACCGCGTAGCCGCCGAGTCCGACGAATCCAAGCGCGTTGCCGGTATCGTATTTTTCGCCAGGCACCCACGCGAAAGTCATTCCCTCACCGGCCTCACCGGTGCCGGAGCCTTGAATCATGTAGAAGGTCGCGTAGGCAACGAAGTTGTCGAAGTTGTAGTTCGCCTTCCACCAGAGACTACCCGAGGTGTTTGCAGTTTGACTCGCAGTGAGACGCGTCCAGCCCGTCGCCGGAGAGTTGATGGTGGCGGCGTCGAACACGACCCAGTGCGGGTCGCTCGTGGCGGTGAATTGATAGTTCTCGACCGGCTTCGCGATGCCGTCTGGATTGTTCTTCTTGGCGTTCGTGTCGTCGCAGTCTTGGACTTTGGTTCCGTGCGCGCACTGATAGAACCCGTCGCGATCGACGTCGAATCCTTCGTCGATGACCTTGTCGCAGTTGTCGTCTTTGTTGTTGCAGCTCTCTTTTGCGCCCGGATGAATCGCGGGATCGTTGTCGTTGCAATCGGTGAGCGCCGTGACGCCGTCGTTGTCGAGATCGCGATTGTTCGGAACGCATTCGCCTGCGCTGCAGACGAGCGGAGACTTGCAGGTGACACCCACGCACGACTGATCGAGAACGGGGCCAGCATCGGCGACGATGGGATCACCGATGTCGATCGGATCGCCGATGGGATCGGGATCGTGCGGAATGGGCTCTTCGGTGGGCCCGAGATCTTTCTCCGTCGCGGGATCACTCGAACAGGCCGAGACTGTCCACGCCGCTCCTACCGCGCCGAGAGCGAGTGAAAGCGTCCATTGGGATCGAGTCAAAAGCGGGCCGCGCACGCGCGAAGCCTAGCACGCAGCTTCCCTACACTCACCCCCGAGGAGCGCATTCACGAAGTGCCTGAAACTCCGCTCCTTTAGGCCCTTCGAAGTAGCCGCAACTCCTCCCAAAAAGGCACAAAAGCGAAACGGCGACTCCGCTTGGAGCCGCCGCTTTCAAGGGGCCTCGTGGCCTCCTCTGTCGTTACTTCCGTTGATCCAAGGGGACGTACTCACGCGCGACTTCGCCCGTGTAGATCTGGCGCGGACGCCCGATCTTGGTCGTGGGATCTTCGTTCATTTCTTTCCAGTGAGCGATCCAGCCGGGGAGACGGCCGATCGCGAACAGCACGGTGAACATGTCCGTCGGGAAGCCGAGCGCGCGGTAGATGATGCCCGAGTAGAAGTCGACGTTCGGGTACAGCTTGCGTTCGACGAAGTACGGGTCCTTCAGCGCTGCTTCTTCGAGCTCCTTCGCGATGTCGAGAAGGGGATCGTTGATGCCGAGCTTCTTCAGGATCTTGTCGGCCGTGGTCTTGATGATCTTGGCGCGCGGATCGAAGTTTTTGTAAACGCGATGACCGAAGCCCATGAGGCGGAAGTTCGACGTCTTGTCTTTCGCGAGGTCGACGTACTTCTTCACGTTGCCGCCATCCTTCTGGATGAGCTGCAACATCTCGATGACTTCTTGGTTGGCGCCGCCGTGGAGCGGACCCCAGAGCGCGAGAATGCCGGCCGCAACCGACGCGTAGAGATTCGTCTTCGCGCTTCCGACGAGGCGCACCGTCGACGTCGAACAGTTTTGTTCGTGGTCGGCGTGAAGGATGAAGAGAAGGTTCATCGCCGCTTCGATGTCGGGGTCGACCTCGTAGGGCTCAGCGGGAACGCTGAACATCATGTTGAGGTAGTTCGCACAGTAGCGAAGATGATTTTGCGGGTAGACGAAGGGCTGCCCGATCTCCTTCTTGTAGGCGTACGCGGCGATCGTGCGCACCTTCGAGATGAGGCGCGCATAGGTCACGTCCATCGACTGCTTGTCCGCGAAGTTGTGCTCTTCGGGGTAGTAGGTCGAGAGCGAACAGACCATCGACGAGAGAACGGCCATCGGGTGCGCCGTCGACGGGAAGCCGTCGAAGAAGCGCTTCATGTCTTCGTGGATGAGCGAATGACGCGTGAGAAGCGTGCTGAAAGAGTCGAGCTGCTCTTTGTTCGGAAGGTTTCCGTAGATGAGCAGGAAAGCGACTTCGACGAATTTCGATTTTTCGGCGAGTTGCTCGATGGGGATTCCGCGATAGCGAAGGATGCCCTTCTCTCCATCGAGAAAGGTAATCGCGCTCTTCGTCGACGCAGTGTTCATGAACGCTGGGTCGATCGTGACGGCGCCCGTCTTCCCGCGAAGTTGGGCGATGTCGATCGCGCGCTCGTTCTCGGACCCACTAATGATGGGGAGCTCGAGCTTTTGGTCTCCGATGATCAGTTCGGCTTTGTCGGTCACAGTGGCCTCCTCAAGAGGCATGGACTTTAGGCGAGAACGCGAAAATGAGAAGACTGTTACGCACTCGATAGGACCCTTTTTTTGTTCAGGTTTTTGGCATGACGCGTCGAGTTGACGCGCGTTCGGCAGAAGTGGGCTCAAACGGTCCTGTCTAGAGAAAAGCGACGACCTGCGCGCTTCGTCGGGAAGAAATCACGAGGCCCAGGCGTCGTTCTAGCGAGCCCGGGATGGAGCACCCGAGAGAAGGAGGCAGGCGATGCCCCGGGCGAAATTCGATGAAACGTGCGCCCCGCCAAGGGACGCGCGGGGACGTAAACGCGCGCAAAAAAAGGAGGGAGAGAGAGACGCGCTCGATCAATCGCGAAAAGAAGACCGCACGACCCAGAACAAAGAAGGAGGTGACATCTCATTACGTCGTCGAGCCCGGTTTCGAAGGAAGCGCGCCATCCTCACGCGCTCCTTCGAAATCGAACGACACCCGGCGGCTCCGCAATCGGCGCCGATCATTTCCGCAATTGACCGATGTGGTTCTAATCTCGAACCATATGCACCGTTACGCTCTCTTTCTCGTCCCCGCTGCTGCTCTCGCAATCTTCGCTTGTTCGAACAACAAGCTCGGCCCCGCCGGTAATAGCGAAGCCGGTGGATGGCGCACCATCAACTTTCAAGCCGTCGTCGGCGACGCACCGTTCTCGTGTGCGACCGACATGACTGGCCTCGGAACGACGAGCCTCACGCTGTCGCCAGTAGACTTTCGCGTGTACGTGACGAACGTTCGCCTCGTCGATGAAGAAGGCGTGGAAACGCCGTTTCTGCTCCGACAGCAGACCGATGACAGCGACGAAGAGTCGCGTCTTCCCGCTCAAGGGAATGGAGTCG
>JAHFDV010000103.1 GCA_023248815.1 Myxococcales bacterium | reverse complement strand
AAAGCTGTGTGCGGTCCGTCGAGCGCCCGAGGAAGCCGACAGGAATGCGGAATCCGCCCTTGTCGCGGCGACCACCGCCGAATGCGCGACCGCGATCGTCGAAGCCGAACGCTTGTTCGAGCCACGCGCCGGGGTCGACACTTGCCGAGTGCGTGCGGAGCGAGCCCTCGATGAACTTGTCACCCACGACTCCGTAGACGACGACGGTGTCGATGTCTTCGCGGCGGACGATGAGGTCGGCAGCTTGAGCGATCGTATCGCGTTCGCCTTCGGGCACGAAGCCGACGCCGGCCATTGCGAAGTTACGGCGCACGACGAGCGACGAGAGCGCGCGCGACATCACGTCCATCGCGGAGGGCGCAATCAAACGACGGCTGAGCTCGGTGAGAAGCTCGCGGTCGCACGCTTCCGCCACGCTCGAAGCGGCGCGAAAGTCCGGCGATCGCGCCAGCATGAAGTCGTCGGTGTCGGTCGAGAGGCCGTGCACGAGCGCCGTAGCCACGCGACGATCTTCTTCGGAGTCGGGATTCAAAGGAGCGAGCGCTTCGAGGTACTCGCAGAAGATCGTGGCAGTGGCGCCCACGTCGAGTCGAAGATCGATGAAGCGAGCCTTTGGCGGCACGGGGGATCGATGGTGGTCGACGATCGTGAGGATCTCGATGCCTTCCGTATCCAAGAGATCCGGATCGATGTCGTGTGCGTCGACGAAAGAGATGAAGTCGACTTTCTCGAGCTCTTTGACGCTGCGAACTTTGCGGAGGTCGACCCCGAGCAGCTTCACGAGCGCGCGATTTTCGCGGTGCGAAAGATCGTGGCAATAGCTGATCGTCGACTTCACGCCGTAGCGTTGCGCGATGTGGACTTGCGCGAGCGCGCTCGCGATTCCATCGGGATCGGGATGACCACGCAGGGCAATGAGAACGTGCTTTCCCCGTGCTTCCTGAAGGGCGTTCGCAAATGCTTGCGCGCGATCCGGTATGGCGGTGATTGCACTCGGAGCGAGAGACACGCGACGGGCTACTTCGGCCATGATGAGAAGATTGTGCTCACTTTCTTCGCGCGCGTCGAGGTTCCCGCACTTCGCATCCAGTGAACGTGGAATTCACAGCCTTTTATTCGGACTGAACACGCGCGCATCGCACCGTCGCCTCAGCCTCGAAATGTCCGAGGGCCAAACATGGTTGGCCCGTCGGCGGGATGTCCCCTACGTTAAGGATCCGCCTTTTTCTGGGCGATTTTATTCCCTTCGCCCGAATCGACGACCGTTCAACATGTCCGAAGAAGCACGAGATCTGACGCTCATCCACTCGTCCGACGATCGCGGCGACCGCTCGCCGCTAGATAAAGCGCTAGAGCGAAACGTTCCGGCTCCACCCGACAGCGCTGAGCCTATTTCACAGCAACCGACGGATTCGAACGATCTCGGTGCGCCGCACCTCTACTTCAACCGGGAGCTCTCCTGGCTCGAGTTCAATGCGCGCGTGCTCCGCGAGGCCGAGACCGAAACGGTTCCATTGCTCGAGCGGCTGAAGTTCCACGCGATTTTCGCGGCCAACCTCGACGAGTTCTTCATGGTGCGCGTTGCCGGTTTGCGGCAGCAGCTCACGGGCGAAGTTCACGAGTTTTCGCCCGACGGAATGACGCCCGCCGAGCAGCTCGGAAAAGTCTCTGCGCGCGCGCACGAGCTCGTCGAAGAGCATTATCGGGCGCTCACCAAGGATCTCCTGCCGAAGCTCGCCGAGGCCGGCATCGTTCTTCTCAAGCCGGAGCAGCTGACCCCCGCCGAGCTCGCTGAGCTCGACACCCGATTTCATCAAGAGATCTTTCCGATCCTCACGCCGATCACGATCGACGTCGGCCACCCGTTTCCGCGCGTACGCAACAAGAGCATCAATCTCGGCGTCATGCTCGGACGCGACAACGGAACCGCGGAGCCGGGATTCGGCGTCGTGCAGGTTCCGATGATGCTGCATCGCTTCCTCGACATCCCGAGCTTGCGCCCAGAGCTGCTCGGGCGAAATGCGTTCGTCCTTCTCGAAGATCTCATCGCGCGTCACGTCGGGACGATCTTTCCGGGTTTCAGGATCCGCGGCGTTTACGCGTTTCGCGTCACGCGAAACTTCGACCTCGAGATCGACGAAGAAGAAGCCGAAGATCTTTTGCAGACGATTCAGCAGGAGCTCCGTAAGCGCGAGCGCGGCAACGCCGTTCGTCTCGAGGTATCGGGCGATCCCCTTCCCTCCTCTCTCCAGAAGCTCGCTCACGCGTTGAAGCTCGATCTCGATCGCGACGTCTTCCGCGTGAACGGTCCGCTCAATCCTGCCGACCTCATGCAGATCCTCGGACGCGTCGAGCGTCGCGATCTCCGTGACGAGCCCTTCACTCCATTTCTTTCGCCGCAACTTCGCGAGGCCGACGACCTCTTCGCGATCATTCGCGAGGGCGACATCCTTCTGCATCAACCCTACGACTCGTTCGAGACGGTCGTCGAGTTCCTGACGCGTGCGGCCGAAGATCCGGACGTGCTCGCAATCAAGCAGACGCTGTATCGCGCCGGTGGCGATTCACCGGTCGTTCGCGCGCTTGCACGTGCCGCCGAGTCGGGAAAACAGGTCACGGCCGTCGTCGAGCTGAAGGCGCGTTTCGACGAAGAGTCGAACATTCAGTGGGCGCGTACGCTCGAGCAGTCGGGATGCCACGTCGTCTACGGTCTCGTCGGTTTGAAGACGCACGCGAAGTGCCTTCTCGTCGTTCGTCGCGAGCGCAACGGACTGCGGCGCTATGCGCACCTTTCGACGGGTAACTACAATCCTTCGACGGCGCGACACTACACGGACATGTCGCTCTTCACGGCGCGACAGAACATTTGCGAAGATGCGTCTTCGCTCTTCAATCTCCTCACCGGTTACAGCGCTCCGCCGAAGTGGAACGCGCTCATCGTTGCTCCGCTCGGAATGCACGAGGCCGTGCTCGGACTCATTGCGCGCGAAGCCGAACACGCGCGCGCGGGACGGCCCGCGAAGATCGTCGCGAAGATGAACGCCCTCGTCGACGAAGAAGTCATCGAGGCGCTCTATCGCGCATCGCAAGCCGGCGTGCAGATGACGCTGCTCGTGCGCGGCGTCTGCTGCCTTCGTCCGGGCGTACCGGGCGTCAGCGAGCGCATCGAAGTGCGCGGGATCATCGACCGCTTTCTCGAGCACGCGCGCGTCTTCCATTTCGCGAACGGCGGAAAAGAAGAAGTGTTCATCGGCAGCGCGGACTGGATGCCGCGCAACTTCCATCGTCGCGTCGAGGTGATGATCCCGATCGAGGATCCGGCGATGCGCGCGAGGCTCATCGAGATTCTCCAGCACCAATGCGTCGACACTCAGAAGTCCTGGGGACTCCAACCCGACGGCCGGTACACGCGCGTCGACCCCGGTGTGCCTTTCCGCGCGCAGCAGCGAACGATCGAAACGACACGCGATCGAAATCGAACGCAAGAAGCTGCGTATCGCGCGTCGACGCGTCTCCATTTCGCGCCTCCCATCGACGAAGCCTCCGTGCGCCGTCAACGCAAACGCGAGCGCCGGAAGCCTTAGAAACCAAACTAAGAGCGCCGAATTCGGTCGCCACTGGGGTGAGCGACGCGAATTCGGCTCAGTGGCTACTCATCTGGTCTTCAGCGCTGTGTTGTTGGAGCGCTGACGCGCTCGGGGGGTAGAACCCACACGGAGGAGCGATGCGTTCGGTCGCCACTGAGGTGAGCGACACGAATTCGGCTCAGTGCCCACTCGTCTGGTCTTCAGCGCTGTGTTGTTTTGAGCACTGACGCGCACGGGTTGAGCCGACATGCAGGAGCGCCCAATTTGGCTCTTTTTGTGGACGATCGGACGAGCTTCATCTCTCGATGAGAGCGGCGCCATTCGATGATACGCTCGGCCCGCGATGTTGTTTGGACGCACTGCCGGGGAGATTGGGCTCTGCGTTTTCATTTTGCTTCTCGTCTATTGGGGAGCCGTCGTGCCGCGCATGATCAATGCGCTCGCGCGCGCGCTCGGAGACAAGAGCGAGCCATCGCCGCCGAAGAAGGACGGCTCCGAAGAGTAAATGGTCGACGCCGAGCGTGTGACCGCCCCATTTTTCGTCTCGGATCCGTCGGCCGAGGCCGAGCGCCTCGCTCAAGCATTGCGCAGCGCCGGACACGTCGTCGTGGACGTTCCCGCGGCGATGTTGATCGCGCGCGTCGCCGTGCAGCCTCCCGTCGCGGTGTTTCTCGATGCAGATACCGAGCGTCTTTCCGACGTCATCGAGCGACTGCGCGAGCTCCCTGAAGGCCAGGCCGTGACGATCATCTTGCTCGGCGAGCCGCGCGACGATGTCGAGGCGAGCGTCGAAGACGCGATCATGGCGTTCGCGCGACCGATCGACATTGGCGACGTGACGATGCGCGCAGAAGCGCTCGTGCGCATGAGCCGCTATTCGATCCCTCTTTCTTCGCCTCCCTCTCAACCGCCTTCTGTTCGGCCGATGCCGCTCCCCTCGCCGAGCGTCGCGTCGATCGTTCCTCCGCCCCCGCCGTCTCTTCGTGGTTTGCACGAGCCCGTCAGCCCAGAGCTCTCGCGGCTTCTCAGTGCGGCCGAAGATCGCGTCGCGGGTCTCGTTTTCGAGACGGTGCCGCCGAGCCCACAAGAGGAGCTCGAATCCGTGCTCCCCGAAGAGTATTTGCGTTCGCTCGATGCGCCGCTCGACGCACTCGAAGAAGAGCTGCACGACGCGGGACACGTCGGACATGCGCGGTCGACGACATCGGGCGCGAGCAACCGATCGACGACGGGTGAAACCGGACCGGAGGGGACGGGTCACGGTGCGAGCTCGCTCACTTCGGGAACGGGAACGGGCGTGGGAACGGATGCGGGCTCGAGCGCGGGACGCTTCTCGGCGGCTTCGTCGACGATCTCTCCTTCGGCTTCGTCGCCCTCGCCGCCCGGCGTTTCTTCCGCTGCGATGTCCGTCGCATCCCCGAGCACGAGCTCTTCGTATTCTGGAGATTCGCCGCACGAACCTCAAGTGACGGTCGCACATCGCATTCGGCCCACGTCCTCGCGCGACGCCGAGACGCCGCGTCCTCCGCTCGTCGTCCAGAATTCGCCGGCGCAGGCGTCGCAGGGCTCTTCGCGCCCTGGTCCTTCCTTTCAGGCCCAGAACTCGACACTGAGCAGTAGCGAGCTCAACGCGATGTTTTTGGCAGGTCGCGCATCGCAGGGGGGCGATCATGCGTCCCTCGCGCCCGTCACGTCACCCACCGCGAGCACTCCCACTAGCTCCTCACAGCAGAACGCACAGAACGCTTCACAGCATTCTTCGCCTCAAGCCCAAAGCTCTTCTCAGCAAGGGCACGGCTCGTCTCAGCAACATTCTTCTCCCCAGTATTCTTCGCAGCAACACTCGTCGCATCAGCACGGCGCTTCAGCGCATTCGGGCCACGCCGCGACGACCTCATCCCCGATGACGCTCGTCGATCCCCTCGACGCCGCGCGCGTCCTCGCAAACGCAATCGTCCTCCGCACCTCGGGCTCACTCTCGTTTCAGTCGACTTCGGAAGATGCGCTTCGTCGCGTGCTCTTGCGTGATGGCGATCTCTTGCTCGTCACTTCGAGCCTCGAGTCCGAGAGTCTTGTCGCGTTCCTCGTCGAGCGCGGCATGCTCGCAAACGAGCGACTCGACCTCATCCACACGCTTCCCCCATTCGGAAAGCGCGCCGTCGCACCGCTCATTGCTCGTGGCCTTCTCGCGCGCGATCAAATGTGGAACGTCTTGCGGGCGCACGCCGAGTGGATGCTCGGACGCGCGCTCGTGATGACGCATGGAAGCGTCGCGCACGAGCCAGAGATTCCTGCGCGTCTTCGCGACGAAGATCCCGTGTTCGGCGGTTCCACCGGCGCCGAAGTCTTCGTCGACGTGTCGCGACGCATCGTTCCCGAAGACGTCGCGATCACGTTCTTGGGCGGAAAAGACATCCGCCTCGCGCCTGGTCAGCATCGCGCACTCTCGAGTGAGCTTCGCGGTCGCACCTCTGCTCTCATCGACGAGTGGTCCCAGCAATCGCTCGAACGCGTCCTTGCAGGAGAAGAGCAAGATGCCGCGGTGCTCGTCTGGGCGCTCGTCCAGCTGAAAATCCTCGAAGTGCAAACGGCGCGTGAAAATAGGGGATCCCGGGCCGTCCCCGCGGCTTCGGCGTCGCTCGATTTCGAAGCGGTGCGCGAACGAGTCCGTGCGCGCCTTTCGATCGTGGAGAATGGCGACTACTTCGCGGTGCTCGGGGTCGAGCACCAAGCGACGGGCTACGAGATCCGTCGTGCCTATCTCGAGTTGCGTCGCACGTTCGAGCCCGCAAATCTTCTCTCGACCGAGCTCGCGGAGCTCATGCCCGACGTTCGCCACGTCGTGCGGGTTATCGAAGAGGCGTACGACATTCTCAAAGACGACGAGAGACGCGCGCGCTATCGCACCGCGATCGACTCCGTTCCCGACTGGGGAAGTCGCTGAAGATCGCGATCGTCGGCGCTGGCACCGCAGGACTCGCGGCGTCGCTCTTTCTTTCTCGCGCCTCCCACGACGTGACGCTCTTCGAGCGCGTGAAGACACCAGGCCCGGTGGGTGCGGGGATCATGATGCAGCCGATGGGCCTCTCGGTGCTCGCGCGCCTCGGCGTCGAGAAGCTCGTGATCGAACGAGGCGCACGCGTCGATCGCCTTCTTTGCGAGAATGAGAAAGGGCTAGCAGTCGTCGATCTCGCCTATCACGCCGTCGATGAATCCTATTTCGGCGTCGGGCTCCATCGTGGCGTGCTTTTCGAAGCGCTCTTTCACGAGGTCGAGCGATCCCCCGTACGTCTGCGAACCGGTGTCGATCTCGTGCGCTTGCGGCGTGCCCATCATCGCCGATGGCTCGAAGACACGGACGGCGCTCTTCTCGGCCCATTCGATCTCGTCGTCATCGCCGATGGCGCACGATCCCGACTCCGAGAATCAGCGAGTGAAGCCGCGAGTGACGTGACGCCTTACCCGTGGGGTGCGCTTTGGTACATCGCGGACGATCCCTTGGGCGCCTCGAGCCGCATGCTCCATCAACGCGTTCGCGGAACGAAGCACATGGTGGGACTCCTGCCGACTGGGCTCGGCCCAGGTGCGGGGTCGACACCACAAACGAGCCTATTTTTCAGCGTTCGCGGAAGTGACGTGCCCTCGTGGCGCGCCCGTGGCATCTCGGCGTGGCGTGATCACGTCGTCGAGATTGCGCCTGCGGCCGAGGGCATCGTTCAGCGCATCGCGAGCATGGAGGATCTCACCTACGCGTCCTACTTCGACGTCCGGCTTTCGCGTTGGCATGGAGACGGTGTCGTCATTCTCGGGGACGCCGCGCACGCCATGAGCCCGCAGCTCGGACAGGGCTGCAACCTCGCACTCTACGATGCGATGGTCCTAAACGATGCGCTCGCAGATGGAGAATCCCTTGCGGAAGGACTCGACCTCTACACCGCGAGGCGACGCCAACACCTCGCGTTCTATCAATTCGCGACGCGTTGGCTGACCCCACTCTTTCAATCTTCTCTCGAGCCGCTCGGATGGATGCGCGATCTCGGGATGAGCTTCGCGTCGAAATTCTCCTTCGTGGAGCGCGAGATGGTGCGGAGCATGTGCGGAACGAAGACGGGGCTCCTCTGGGGATCGCTCACGCTACCGAAGACGTGAGCGCTATTTCTTGGAGACGATGCCGATGATGACGCTGACGAGCGTGATCACGATCCAAATCAAAAAGAACGCGATCGGAACGCAACCTTGCGCTCTTCGGCCTTGAATGCCCACGGAGCCCTGCACCGGTGACAAGTTGGGCATGCCCGGGAGCGCTTGATCGAACGAGAGGGATTGGCGCTCGGAGATGACGGCTTGAGGGATGAGCTGTGGAGTTTGCGGAGTGAAGCCCTGTGCGCGACGCACCGCCGTTCCGATCGCGACGACTTCGATCATGCCTGCCGCGAGCTCGCGAATCATCAAACGATTGCCGATGACGCGCTCGGCGCCGCACTGAATCGCTTCTTGCCGAAGAAGCTCGAGACAGTTTTCGCGCGCCTCGTAGACGAGCTTCGTCACTTCGGGGATCTCGCCCTTCGACATGCTGCGGAACATGGCGCCGATGTTGGAGACGACGCCGAGCGAATAGACGGAGGTCGCCATGACGAGGCGCACCGGGATGAGCCCCATCGCCGCAAGGTTCCAGAGCTCCTCGCCCGAGAGCTCGGACGTGACGACCTGCGACGAGTGGAGCGGCGCATGCGCCATGTGAGGATGATGCGATGCCGTCCCAGTCATGAGGAGCTCGATCGCACCCGGGCCACAGGGGAGAATCGTCGTCGCGATGTCGACGACGGCATTCGCTCCGAGCGCGGCGGCTTCCATGCGGAGGCGCTCGAGCGCGAGATGACGGATGCCATTGTACATCTCGGAGTACTCGCGCACTTCACCGCGAGCGAGCGTACGAAGTGAGCCCGTGATCCCGCGACCAATGCCGAGCGCATACGCGACGTTGCCCATCACGAACTTCACCGGCTGATAACCCGCGTCGAGGTGACAATAGAGGTCGATGCCGGAAGCGGCGGTCGAGAAAAAGGGCGCGCCGGCGTGCGTCGCGTGGACCCCAGTGCCCTGCGCCAAAAATTCTGTGTAGCTTGCAAGTGTCGTCAGACGTGAGGTGACCCCCGTCACGCCAATCGCGCCCGCCCGCTTCGCCTCGTCTTCCATGCGCGCGATCGCGGCATGACGACCGTTGGAGATGAGCTCGGTAATCGGCGCAATCTCGCCTCCAGCGAGGCTCGACCCCCATGATCCTACGGCGCCGAGAATGCCGAGTGACTGGACGCTATTGCCGAGCGCGAGCTCTCCTGGCAAGAGACCCTTCAGGCCGAGGCAGTAGATCTCGTTTCCCGACATTGCCGCGATTTGCATGAGCCTCTACCTATCACCACTCGTTGGCCTAGTCCCGGCGGCGTTTCTCGCGGGGTTCATCGACGCGATCGCGGGGGGTGGCGGTCTCATCACGGTTCCGGCATTGCTCCTATCGGGGCTACCGGCTCCGATCGCGCTCGGAACGAACAAGGGGCAGTCGGTCTTCGGCGCGGTCTCTTCGTTCGTCACCTATCTCCGACAGGGGGGCATCGACCGCAAGCTCGCAGGCCCCGGATTCATTCTCGGATTCCTCGGGTCTATCGTCGGGGCGCTCACGGTTCTCGCGCTCGACCCTGCGCTCTTGCGACCGTTCGTCGCGGTGCTTCTTCCCGTCGCGGCGACGGCCGTCGCGATCGTCCGTCCGAAGGAATCCGGGAAGGCACTCCTTCCGCCTATTTTCAGGCTCCTCGTGGCTCTCGCCCTCGGCTTTTACGATGGATTCTTCGGCCCAGGGACGGGCACGTTCTTGATTCTGCTCTACGTCGTGCTCTTCGCGGAGTCGATGCGATCGGCCTCGGCGAATGCGAAGGTCGTGAACCTTGCCTCGAACATGGCGGCGGTGATGATTTTTACCTTCCGAGGAAGCGTGCGTTGGGACATCGCATTTCCGATGGCTCTGGCGAATGCGCTCGGTGCAGCCCTCGGTGCTCGCCTCGCTTGGAAGCGTGGAACCCCCTTCATTCGTGCGATCGTCGTGCTGGTCGCGTTCGGAGTCGCCATCAAGGTAGTGGTCGACGCTTGGAGGGCGCGCCACGGATGACGGTGCTTGCAAACGCGCAGCACCTTTCGCACCTGAAAAAGAGACCGAACGGCGTGACGGCATCGTTCTATACTTTCGCCCCATGACTGGGAACGCGCCGCACGACGACCTGATTTACGACTGGAACGAGGTCGAGCGCCGAGGCCCGCTCATTCCGAAGAACGTCACCTTCTTCGACGAGACGCTCCGCGACGGGCTCCAAAACCCATCGGTCAAAGATCCTGGCATCGGCAAGAAGCTCGAGATCCTCCACTTGATGGAAGACATCGGCATCCACGAAGCCGACCTCGGTCTCCCGGGCAGCTCGCCGCGCGCCTTCGAAGACGTCTTGCGCCTCTGCAAAGAGGTCGTGGACTGCAAGATGAAGATCAAGGTCGCCTGCGCAGGACGCACGGTGGTCGGTGACATCACACCGATGATCGAGATCTCGCAGCGCGCCGGCATCCCCGTGGAAGTGTACGCGTTCATCGGATCGAGCCCGATTCGCCAATACGTCGAGAGCTGGGATCTCGAGCTCATCCGCAAGCGCAGCGTCGAAGCGATCGACGTTGCGGTGAAAGCCGGACTCCCCGTTGCATTCGTCACGGAAGACACGACGCGTTCGCGCCCCGATGTGCTCTCGCCACTCTTTCGCTCGGCGATCGAACATGGAGCGAAGCGCCTCTGCCTTTCGGATACGGTCGGTCATGCGACGCCTGACGGCGTACGCAATCTCGTCAACTTCACGCGTGGGGTGCTCGCGGGAGCCGGCGCGACCGACGTCGGCATCGACTGGCACGGACACAACGATCGCGGGTTCGCACTCGAGAACGCGATCTGGGCGCTCGAGTTCGGCGCCGATCGCGTCCATGCGACGGCTCTCGGAATCGGTGAACGCGTAGGCAACGCGCAGATGGAGCTCTTGCTCCTGAACATGAAGCTCTTGGGTCAACTCGACCACGACCTCACGAAGCTTCTGCAATACGTCCAGACGGTCGCCGACGCTCTCGAGTGGGACGTGCCCATCAACTATCCGCTCGTTGGACGAGACGCTTTCCGAACGGCAACCGGCGTGCACGCCGCGGCGATCATCAAGGCACTCTCCAAAAACGACGAATACCTGGCCGACCGCATCTATTCAGGGGTTCCCGCAGGAATGTTCGGACGAGAGCAGGAGATCGTCATCGGCTTCATGAGCGGCGCCTCGAACGTCAGTTACTGGCTGAAGCAGCGCAACATCCCCTCGTCGGACGCTCTCGTGAAAGAGATCCTGACGGAAGCGAAGCAACTCGATCACATCATGACCGAAGAAGAAGTGCGGAAGGTCGTGGCGCGGTTCGAGCCGGCGCAGCCTTCTTCTTCGACGACTGCCGGCTGACGCCCTGGCACTGCGACTGCCCACGCACAAAAGAACATCACGCCAACATTGCTCGGTTCCAGTGAACCTTTCCGCAATGCTGACGTGATGGGCGGTCGGCGTCGCTCGAACCCGTTGCGACATATGCCGACCGCAAGTTGCGAGCGCGTACGCGCTCCATGCGGGTTCGACGGAAGCGTTAGGCGTGAGCGAGGCGACCCGTGCGGCCGACGAGGGCGAGCACGATCAATGCGCCGACGACGCTACCAATCCAACCTGCCGCGATGGGCTCATCCCAGCGGCCGCCGAAGAGAAGGTTACCGAGCACACCACCGACGAGCGAACCCGCCATACCGATGAGGCTCGTGATGAAGAGTCCCATGTTCTGCTTGCCCGGCATGATCGCGCGCGCAATTAGTCCGACGATGAGACCGAACAGCAGGAAGAAGAGAATGTACATGACGAGTTCCTTTCGTTGATTGGTTCTGGTTGAAAGTTGGTGGCTCGAGCGCGCTTGAGTAGCCGGAAACATGCACCGGCTTCGTCACTCGGCCATGCACTCTTCATTGCGAATCCCGTGCCGCGCCAAAAGTGAAGATTGCACGCTTTTTAGAGAGTCCTTTCGAGCGGAAGAGCCCAGTCTTCTGCGCGCTGTGGCGAATGCGCTCGATTGCTCTAGGCACTTTAAAAAGCAAAAGCGCCTTCTCCACTTCGGAGAAAGCGCTTCGCTCGAATCGGGCTTCGATCAGAAGCGACGCGACTCGGTGACGGTCGGCTCCGCAGGACGGCTCTCCGTAGCTTTCGGCACGCTCGCTTCGAACGTGGTCGAGATGTCGTCGGCGCCTTCACTGCGGAAGACCGACTCGACGCGCTTGCGCTCGTCCGACGTCTCCGTGTGGACAGAGACGAGGTAGTTGCCTTCCTTGAGCTTGCCCTCGTAACGCTTGGCTTCGATCTCGGGGATGCCGAGGCCGACGAGACCGCCGCTCACGCCGCCGACGGCCGCGCCAGCTGCGATGCCGCTCAATGCTGCCATGATCGGGCCCGCTGCGATGAAGGGTCCAAGGCCAGGGATGGCGAGCGCGCCGATACCGGCGAGAAGGCCGAGTCCACCGCCGAGGAGACCACCGACGCCTGCGCCGGCAACCGCTCCTTCAGGAGCCTTCGTGTTCGCTTCGTGAGCGAAGTCCAACTTGCCCGATTGGTTAGGGAGAAGGACGGAGATGTCGTCACGCGAGAAGCCGTCCGCGAGGAGGCGCGAGACAATCGTCTCGAGTTGCGGATGGGTCTTGGCGATGCAAATGACTGCTTTTTTCATGGTGATTATCCTCTTTGGCTTTCGTTATTTTTTGACTTCGAGTTGGTTGTCGACCTGGTTCACCCCGGCGACGTTCTTCGCGAAATTTTCGACCCAAGCGCGCTCGGTCTCCGTCTTCACGGGACCACGCAACGTGACGTGACCATCACGCGTGATGATCTTCACGTTCTTCGCCGTCATCGAAAGCGAACCGTCGCCAACGACGCCGCGACGAATCTTCGCCGTGATGTCGATGTCGCTCTTGCTCGTTCCCTGATCCATCGGCGTGAGCGTCTTGCCGCTCTTGTCACGCTCGTTGAGCTTCGTGTTGTCGGCCTTGATGTTGCCGTCGGTCGCCGTCATGGCGCCCTTGTTGGCATCCGCTTCGGGTGGCGGCGGCGGTGCGACGGGCTCGGGGCCACGCGCTACGCCGTTGACCGACGAGCCGTTCGTCGAAGGCGCGGTTCCATAGGCCTTGCCGTTGCCATTCGCGGCGCCAGAGCCATTCGTGGCATCGTAGCTACGCGTCGTCGACGACGAGGGGTTCGTCCCGTCCATCTGCGTCGTGGTGCTGGTGCCCGGCACGGTCGTCGTCTCTACGGTCTCTGCACTGGTCGTGCGAGTCGTGATGTCATTCGGTGGGTTCTTGTCTGCGCAGCCCGCTACGGAGAGCAGGCAGAGCATGAGTGTGCTCGTAGTCTTCATTGGTTCCTCCGGTTCGAGGTAAGAGCAGATTGTGTGCCAGACGATCACGTGCGCGCGGCCAATCGCGCGAAAGGCCTCTTTTTGAAGCGCAATATCGCGCCACACATTCCGAAGCGCCCACATCCCTGCGCCGAAGAGAGAGCGCAACGCTCGCAAATGCGGCGCTAAAATGCCTCGCGCGTGTCGAATGCGGTCTTCGAATATTTCGAAGGGGCAACGACCGCTCAGTAGCGATCAGCGTTCTCGCGCTGCCCCGGGCGAATGCCATCAAATAGAATTGTTTCGCGCGGATTCCGAGGGCGTCACGAGCGAGGGCGCCCGGCGGCGAATGCCGCCAAACAAAACAGCGATGCTGCCCCCGCGGCGCATGAAGCCAAACTCCGTCAATAGCGATGCTGCCACCGCGGCGCATGCCGCCAACAAAATAGTCTGGCACAGCGCGCAGTGACGCAAAGCTGCGAAGCGGTTCGCTTGCAGGCCTTCGCCCCGTCGAGGCCTGCGAGCGAATTGCTTCGCAGCGTCGTCAATAGCGATGCTGCCAGTTCAGATCGAGAATGGAGCTGCCCTGGTTTCCACCCGTCGCTTCGAGCGACCACGCCGCGGCGAAGCGCCAGGCGAGCTTCAACCAAACGAGGTCGGGGTTCGTCCCTGGGGGTGGAGCTCCGAGCACGTACGAAATCGTCGCCGAGATGTTCTTTGCGATTTGAACCTCGACCTCGGGTCGCGGATTCGCTTGGCTCGTGTCGACGCGCGTTCGCACTTCGAGCGGAACGACCTGTTCGAGCGCCTTGTTGATCGGCTGCGTGGCTTGCGATGCGGCGATGCCCGCGCCCTGCGCTGTTGCGTTCGGTCCCTTGCCTCCTGAAGAGGGTTTCATGCCGTCGGCGTTTCCAAACGCGATGAGCGAGAGAATCTCGTCGCGCGTGTGTGACGGTTCGGAACGTAACGTGACTTTGCCGGTCTGAAGGGGACCCGTGTAATTTGCATACACTAGGCTCCCGTCGGGGGCGCGCCACTTCGCCGTGAGTAGAAGGACGGGGTTGTCGGCCGCGCCGCGAAAAGAGACGGTGCCTTGCTCGATCTCGAACTTGCGCCCCGAGACATCGAGCCAACCGCTGAGGACGCGAATCTTTACCTGGATATCGATCTCTTCGCCCACGGTGATGTCGAGATCGCCGGTCAACGCGACCTTCACGAGTGCGCCCTGCTCGAT
>JAHFDV010000427.1 GCA_023248815.1 Myxococcales bacterium | reverse complement strand
TGAACGAAACGAGAACGTCTTCTCCCGTGAGAATGTCGTTCGAGAGAATCACCATCATGCCGTTCGGCGAGAGGTCGAGGCCGCGCTGCCCGATCAGCTTGAAATCGCGCTCACGCACGATCTGACATTCGAAGTTCACGTCGTGACGAAGGGCCCAGCGTTCAGAAATCGGAAGAAGCATCGATAACCTCCAAGCCCGAAGCGTAGAGGTGTCGGTGTATGTAGGACAAGTTCTCGACGCTTCAGTAAGCGCGCGAAAACCGAACAGCTCTCAGTGTTTGCCCTTCTTGGAGCGTGGGCTGTTTCCAAGGGCGTCCGTCGCGGTGGTTTCGAGCTCGGGCTCCTCGGTGTCGATGATGGGGATCATCACGTCGTCCATTCGCTCTTCGGACGTTTGCGAAAAGTCCTTGTCGCCGAGGATCTTGTCGAGCGGCGGGATGTCGCTGAGGCGCGAGTTCAAAAGCGCATCGAGATCGTCTTCGGGGGGAAGCGAATCGGCGCGCATCTTCTTTCCGAGCGGAGGCTTCGAGGGCGGACGAAGGGGATTAATCCCGGGTGCACTCCCCTTCGCCTCGGGGATCTTCGGCTCCGACTTCAAGGCGGGACGCGATGGTTCGGGAAGTGGCGGCGCTTCGATCGGTGGAAGCGCTTGCGAGATGGAGACCGAGGATGGCGAAGGCGCAGGGACCTCGACGGGAGCGCCCAAACCGAGCTTCTCCGCCATGCGGTCCATGGCAACTAGGAGGGCGTCGTTCGACGTCTGGTTGACGAGTTTTTCCCAACCGAGCGTTTCGAGAATGCCCTTCGGCGAGCCGTCGCCTTGTTGGTGAATGCGGCGCACCCACTCCGAAAGATCGGCCTTCGTGAGGCCTTCTGCGAGCACGTCGGTGCCGCGAACTTTTCCGCCTTTGGATTCGATGTTGTCGAGGAACCACTTCGCGTCGATGAGCGAGAGCTCGTAAGCGGTCTCGAATGCGCGCGCGATCGAGCGCTTCGTCTGCTTGCCGCCGCGCCAGAACGACCAGAAGTGCGCGAGTGGAACCCACTCGTTCAAGATGTTCACACTGAGGCCGTCTTCGAACGCGCGGTGCTCCAAGTCGCCGGCGAGAAGCGCATCGTGAACGACGCTCTCTACTTTTTCGTCCGTGTCGCGCATCGCGGACTTGGTCCCGCGGATTCCCCAGGCCGCGAGGATTGGGCCACGCACCTCGTGCGGGAGATGGAGGAACAGGCGGTCCGTCGCGCCCGCCTCGTCGTGCGGAAAGAAGTGCTGCAAGAACTCGACGCTCGAACGAATCGCGCCTTCGGGCGATCGCCTGTGCGCTTCGAGCGTGCGACAAAGCTTCGTTACGGGGGCGTTGAGATCGTTTCGCGACTTCGGCTGATCAGGCATGCGGATTCCTTTTCGACGGCTTCGAGAATGAACCGGCCGCGCGCGACGAAACGCGCGGCGCACAGAAACGAACGGCGGGCACGTGGCTCACGCGCCAGTGGACGCTTACTTCGCGGCGGCTTTTGCAGGCTTCGCAGCGACGGGCTTCGCGGCCTTCTTTTCCGTCTTCGTCTCGACTTCGGCCTGCTTGGGATTGGCGAGGCGCCAGAGCGCGAGCTTCTTCGTACGGCGGATCTTCTGGTTGAGACGGACGCGGGGTTTTTGCGGGGTAGTCATGGGACCGGCGAGAATACACGACTCCTCCGCCGATTCGACCCGAAACGGCGATCTAGCGTGCTCTCAGCGAACCAAAGGGCCCGGTTCCTTGGAATCTGGTTCTTTGGCGGGCGGAGCTTGGCGGCGCTGGTCTTTGGCGGGCGGCGCCTCTTTGCGGTCGCGGTTCAGCTCATCGATCCCGGGCGCGCTGCGACGCGCGGGTGGCGCCTCAAGGGTCGCAGGACGATCTCGCGTCGGTCCTTGGGCGCGATCGCTCGAGGGATGGCTGCCGGCGAACCCAGCCTCGATGAGGTTGCCAATCACGCCCGTGATGAAGTTGAAAACACCGTCGCTACTCCCCTGCCGTTCGTCACGAGTCTCCCACTGCTCGTGCTCGTGCGGCGGATCGCCGATGGCCTCGGCTTCGTAGATATTGGCGTACGCCATGTGAATCCGTGGCTCGCCGCCAACGGCGACGATCGAGGCGTCTTCACACGACACGATGGCTTCCGCATTGGCGCAGAGCTCCGAGACCTGCCCGAGCTCCGTGAGATATCCGCCCTGTGTCGTGACCCAAAGCGTGGGATCGTAGCCGCGCACGAGAGGCTCCCGCGCTGCGATCTTTTTCTGCAACGCGCGCCCCGAATACTTCGCGCGAACGTGCGCCGAGAATCCGAGTGGCGCTCCCCCGAGAGGCGCGTCCTCCAAAACAGCGCCGCATCCGGAGAGAGACGTCGCCGCGAAAGCCAACGCGAGTGCAGCCAGGGCATTTCGCCAAGCCGTCATCGAGATCGCGGCAACCCCATTTCTCACAATGCCCATGCACAGATAGGAGCAAGCGCCATGCCCCGCCGCGAAACCGAGCGCATCGCGTTGCGGCAGGTGTGCGCCTGCATGCAACGCTGCGAAACGCTTCGTGCGGAGCATAGGCGCGCGCGCCGGCTCTCCATTGCGAAACGTGTCGCGCGTCCAGGCGCGTGCACCTAGCGATGTTCACTTCGCGGAGGGTGCGCGTCGCCGAGCCGGTGGCGCGCTCGAGCTCCCGGAAGACGAGCCTGCTCCTCGAGAAGAATGCTCGTGGGCGCCCGAAGATGCCGCAACCTGCTGGCCGATGTCGAGAACGGCGCTGAGGATCTGGAGGAATGCCGACGCAGTGTCAGCGGCAGCCGCCGCTTCGGCCGGGGTGACTTCGTGCGGTGGGCTGTAGTCGGTCGCCTCGGCCCGCTCGAGGTCTCGATAGAAGACGCGCATCGGCACGTCTTTTCCCGATGCAACCAAGACCTCGTCGTCACAATAGTAAATGCTCGCATCGTCCGAGCAGATTCCGGACACATGACCCAGCCTCGACGCGCGCCCATCTTTCAACACGACGCGCAGGTTCGGATCCGTCCCGTGCGCGAGCGGTGCGCGCGCGAGCATCTTTCCGGCGAGTTGGTCGGCCGAGTACGCATGCAGCTGCGAAGAGCATCCGCCGAGTGCGAACGACGAGAGACAGAGCGCCGCCATTGCGGGACGAGCCAACGGAGCGAGGCGTGTGGGAGACACTCGAAGGTGCATGCTCGGCGAAGAGCAAAGGTCGTGCCGGGTCGCCGCCGAGTACGTCTCAGTTCGTGCGCACGGTCCGCATGGAGTCAGCCGTCACTTCGGCTCGGCGACGCCGTTCATCAACCAAGAGAGATTGAAACGATGGAACTCGATGCCGAAGTGTCCCGGCGTCGTCGAGCGCTCCGAAAGAGCTCCCACGTGCTGGTCGAACGTCTTTGCTAGGCTCGAGTAGCCCCCGATGTCTTGCTGACACGTCTGCGCGGGCGTCAGGTTGTCGTGAAGGGGTCGGCTTCGAGGCCAGGTCGCTCCGTCGTCGTAGCTTGCGCGAACGCGCATCTCGCACCGCTCCGTCGTCGACGCAGGATTCAAAAAGAGAATGCGATGCCGCACGCGCGAGTAACGAAGCGCCGAGCCTTCGACGCGCGGGTCGAGCAATTGAGGGTTGGCCTTGAAGGCGGAGAAGGTTCCCGGGATCGTGCCGGTGGACTGCCAGCGTCGATGCTCCAAGACCCAAAGCGAGACGCCGCGATCGTTGCGCTGAAACGTGCCGTCGCTGAGTTCGACGATCGTTCCTTCACTCGTGCCACCGGGAATCGTCGCGTACTTCCATGTCTTCCCGAGGTCGTCGCTGTAAATGTTTCTGCTGATCGCGGGAACGACGAGTCGCCCGGTTGCCGTTTGAATGCCGGTGCCTGGCCCGATCGCATCCCAGGCGGTCTTTGGCGGTTGAAGTGCCGCCGTCATGTCGGCGGGTTTGCTCCACGACTTTCCATCGTCGTCGCTGTACGTCGAGAAGACGCGCCGCTCGCCGACGCCGACCTCCTGTGTCGCTGCATCCGTACACGGATTCTTGTCGCCGAACTGACTTCGGTTGTCGGCGTTCCAAGAGAGAAATAGCCAGACGCGTCCGGTGACGAAGTCGGAGACGACGGTCGGATTACCCCACGTGCCCGAACCGCCACCCACGACCTCTCCAAGCTTGCTCCACGTCTTTCCGTCGTCCGTGCTTCGCTTGAAGACGACGTTGATGTTTCCGTAGTCGACGGCTGCGCACTGACGCCCTTCGGCGAACGCGAGCACGGTGCCGCTCTTCGTCGTCGTGATCGAGGGGATACGAAACGTGTGATACGTGACGTTGAGTTGATCTTTCGCGGGATCGAAGAGCAGCGTCGTCGTGTGGTCCTGCGGCTTCTTCTCGACGTCGATTTCCTCTGGCTCGCTCGGCAGAACCGAAGCGTCACTGGCGCTCGCTGCATCGGTCGGTCGGACGACTCCGGCGTCGTTCGCCTCCGCAGAGCCATCGGCACCTTCACTCGGCCCTTCCGCATCTCCAACCGCCGCGCCGGCATCCTCACCGCGTGCCGTCGAGGGAAGATCGGAGGTCTCACCGCCGCAGGCCCCCGCCACGAGAGCCAACGAGAAAAGAGCGCGCTTGGTCACTGCTCGGCAACGTAGCATGCGACGCGCGACACGCCCGAACTTTGACCGCACAATACGCTTATTTTATAGGGACATTCGCGTGGATCGACTCACCATGATCTTGCGCAGCACTACCGCGTTTGCGGGGCGCTGCTAGAACCCTCTCAGCCAATCGATGAACAAACGCCGCAGCCTCTCCTTCGCCCCTATTGGCTTTGGTCTGACCCTCTGTTTTGCGTGCGGCGCCGAAGATGATTCGGCCTCGCTCGCCGCATCGCGAGATGCCTCGTCGAAGGACGATGCGACGCTCGACCCGACGTCGGATGCAGGCCCCAATGGTTCGGTCGATGAAGACGCCGGCATCCCAGTCGGCGACGACGGTGGCAAGGCCTCTCTCGACGCCGCGCTCCCTGTACCGCCGTGGAAGGTTTCGCCCTCGTTCGTCTATCGCGACATCAACTACGTCTTGGCAACGGGTCAAAGTCTCTCACTCGGATCGATGGGGACGCCTCCCCTCACGCTCACTCAGCCTTATGTGAATCTCACGTTCAAGACGGGCGTGATCAGCGGGAGCACCGGGCTCACCGCGACCATGCCGCTCGTCGAGGGCGATGTTCGCGTGGGAATGGCTGTCGAAACCATGTCGAGCTCGTTTGCGAATCTCACGACGAAGATGGCGCGCGAAGCTCTGGTGCTCGCTCCGGTCACACAACGCAGCCACGATCTTTTCGTGAGCTGCAATGGCGTCGGCGCTACGGCCTACGACGGGCTGAAGTTCGGAACGGCACCCTTCACGCAAGGCCTCGCGCAGGTGACGGCCGCGATGAACCTCGCGAAGAACGCCGGCAAGACATTCGTCG
>JAHFDV010000426.1:4308-5475 GCA_023248815.1 Myxococcales bacterium | reverse complement strand
CGCCGGACGACCTCCGCATGATGGGCGCACCCGTGCTCAGTCATCGCCTCGTCCTCGGAGCCGACGGCGCCGACTAAAACAAAGCACGGCAGGCGATCATCGACGAAGCACTGTCGAAGGTCGGCTACCGGAAGCAAGTCCGCCCGGCGTAAGGCCCGGGCAGGCTCGTTGGGCCCGCCTCAGCTCGCGGGCTCGTATCCGAGGTTCGGGCCGAGCCAGCGCTCGACCTCTTGCGTGGTCATGCCCTTGCGACTTCGGTAATCGACGACCTGATCGCGATCGATCTTGCCGAGCGTGAAGTAGCGAGCTTCCGGATGCGCGAAGTAGAGGCCGCTCACACTCGAGCCGGGCCACATCGCGAAGGACTCGGTGATCAAGATGCCCGTGTTCTTCTCGACATCGAGCAGCTTCCAGAGAATGCCCTTCTCCGTGTGATCCGGGCATGCGGGATAGCCCGCCGCCGGACGGATCCCGCGATACTTCTCGGCGATGAGCTCGTCGGACGTGAGGTTCTCGGTCTTGCCGAAGCCCCAATCTTCGCGCGCGCGCTTGTGGAGATATTCGGCGAACGCCTCGGCCAGACGATCAGCGAGTGCCTCGGCCATGATGGCGTTGTAGTCGTCGTGCTTGGCGCGATACGAATCACAGAGCTCCTTGAGGCCGATACCCGTCGTCACTGCGAAGGCACCGAGGTGATCGGCGAGGCCACTACCCTCGGGCGCGATGAAGTCCGAAAGGGAGCGGTTCGGACCGTTTTTCTCGTTGGCCGACTGCTGGCGCAAGAAGTGGAACGTCGCGAGCTCGCTCTTGCGATCTTCGCCCGTGTAGAGGCGAACGTCGTCGCCGACGGCATTGGCCGGGAAGATCCCGTAGACGCCGCGCGCCGTGAGTAGCTTCTTCGCGATGATCTCGTCGAGCAACGAATTGGCCTCGGCGAAAATCTTCTTTGCCTCTTCGCCATATTTTTCGTGTTCGAAAATGCGCGGGTAGACGCCCTTGAGCTCCCACGTGTGGAAGAAGGGCGTCCAGTCGATGTATTCGCGCAGCGTCGCCAGCGGAACGTCGAGCACGTGAACACCTTTCACGGTGGGCTGCGCAATGTCTTCGGCCTTGAACGCCACCTTCGGTCGATTGTCGCGCGCAGCTTCGATCGGCAAGAGCTTCGCT
>JAHFDV010000426.1:0-4298 GCA_023248815.1 Myxococcales bacterium | reverse complement strand
TCGACGTGCTGTGCGATGAAGGCAGCGCGTCCGTCCTCACTGAGAAGGCTCGTCGTCACGGGCACGGCGCGACTCGCATCGAGCACGTGCACGACGGGCTCGCTGTAGAAGGGAGCGATCTTGATCGCGGTGTGCGCGCGACTCGTCGTTGCACCGCCGATGAGCAGCGGCAGCTTGAATCCCTGGCGCTCCATCTCACGAGCGACGTGCGTCATTTCGTCGAGTGAGGGCGTAATGAGGCCGCTCAAGCCGATGAGATCGGCTTTCTCGAGCTTGGCGCGTTCCAAGATCTTCTCGCAGGGCACCATCACGCCCATGTCGATGACCTCGTAGTTGTTGCAGGCGAGCACGACACCGACGATGTTTTTGCCGATATCGTGGACGTCTCCCTTGACCGTCGCGAGCACGACCTTGCCCTGCGTGCGCACGACCTCACCGCGAGCTGCCATCTCCGCTTTCTCGGCTTCCATGAATGGCGTGAGATAGGCGACGGCCTTTTTCATCACGCGCGCAGACTTCACGACTTGCGGGAGGAACATCTTTCCCGCACCGAACAGATCTCCGACGACGCCCATTCCGTCCATGAGGGGACCTTCGATGACGGACAGCGGGCGGCCGAGCTTGGCGCGCGCTTCTTCGGTGTCGCCTTCGATGTACATGTCGATGCCCTTGACGAGGGCGTGGGAAAGGCGCGCTTCGACGGTGCCCTTGCGCCACTCCTCTTCTTCTTTTTTCGTCGTCGTCACGCCGGAGCTCTTCGCCTTGAGCTGCTCACCGAAGTCGACGAGGCGCTCCGTTGAGTCGGGTCGTCGATTGAGGAGCACGTCTTCCACGAGCTCGCGGAGCTCCGGCGCGATCTCTTCGTAGACCTCGAGCATGCCGGCGTTGACGATGCCCATGTCCATCCCTGCCTGGATGGCGTGGAACAAGAAGGCCGAGTGCATCGCTTCGCGGACGTGGTTGTTGCCGCGAAAGCTGAAGGAGATGTTGGACACGCCACCGCTCACTTTTGCGTGCGGAAGATTCGCCTTGATCCAGCGCGTCGCATTGATGAAGTCGAGCGCGTAGTTGTTGTGCTCTTCGATGCCCGTCGCGACGGTGAGCACGTTGGGATCGAAGATGATGTCTTCGGGAGGGAAGCCGACGACGTCGACGAGGATGCGATAGGCACGCTCGCAGATACGCGTCTTGTCTTCATAGGTCGCCGCTTGGCCCTGCTCGTCGAACGCCATGACGACGACGGCAGCGCCGTATTTGAGGACTTTCCGTGCGTTCTCGATGAACTTCTCTTCGCCCTCTTTCAGCGAGATCGAGTTGACGATGCCTTTGCCTTGAAGACACTTCAGGCCGGCTTCGATGACCTCCCACTTCGAGGAGTCCACCATGAAGGGGACCTTCGCGACCTCGGGCTCACTGTTCAAGAGCAGCAAGAAGCGCGTCATCGCAGAGACGCCGTCGATCATGCCTTCGTCCATACAGATATCGATGACGTTGGCGCCGTTCTCGACCTGCTGCCGCGCGACGCTCACGGCCGCTTCGTAGTTCCCCTCTTTGATCAGCTTCGCGAACTTCGGTGAACCAGCGACGTTGGTGCGCTCGCCGATCATCATGTAGACGCCGATCTGCTGCGTGAACGGCTGCGATCCTGAAAGGCGCAGTGGACGCTCCTTCGACGCAGACCCGTCCTCACCCGCATCCTCGACACTCGGCGCGTCGGCGCTCGGGCGTCCCACGTTCGGCGCGCCGCGATCGACGACGACATCGTCGGCTTTGATCGCGCGCGGCTCCGCGTGCTCGAGTGATTTCGCGATCGCCGCGATGTGCTCGGGAGTGTTTCCGCAACAGCCGCCAGCGATGTTGATCAGGTGCGCCTTTGCGAACTCTCCGAGGTAGCGCCCCATGTCGGCGGGCTCGAGATCGAATCCCGTCGGCGAGAGTGGGTTGGGCAACCCGGCGTTCGGGTAACAAGAAATGGCCGCGCTCGACTTCTCGGAGAGCTCCGCGAGGAACGGGTACATGAGATCTGGGCCGAGCGAACAATTGAGGCCTACCGAGAGCGGCTTCACGTGCTTCACGGCATTCCAGAGCGCTTCGACCGTCTGCGCAGAAATCATCGTTTCGCCGCCGCGACCTACCGCCGCAGAAATCATGATCGGAAGCGTGACGCCGTCTTTCTCGAACACTTCTTGGATAGCGACGATCGCGGCCTTCGCATTCAGAGAGTCGAAGATGGTCTCGACGAGGAGCACATCCGACCCGCCGGCGATGAGCGCGCGAACCTGCTGGACGTAGGAAGACTTCACCTGTTCGAAAGTGACGACGCGGAATCCTGCGTCGTCGGCGTCCGGCGAGTTGGAGAGGGAAACCGTGAGCGGACCGATGGCGCCTGCGACGAAGCGAGGTTTGCCGTCTGCCGAAGCTACGCGATCGGCCCATTCGCGACACTGCCGCGCCGACTGCTCGTTGATCTCCCAGGCGAGGTCGTTCAAGAACGGATTCTCCAAGACTTTTTGGTAGAACTCCGGATCTTTTCGTCCGCCGTGCTCTCGCGGATCGTCGACGAAGAACTCGCTCTGCCCGATGTTGGTCGCGCTGAACGTGTTGGTCTCGATGATGTCGGCGCCGGCCTCGAGGAAGCGCCGATGGATGTCGCCAATCATCTTTGGCTGAGTGATCGAGAACAGGTCGCCGTTGTTGAGCAGATCCTTTTTCGAATCCTTGAAGCGCTCCCCGCGGATGTCCGCTTCCTTCATGTCGTAGGTGCGGATGGTCGTGCCGGTCGCGCCATCGATGATCGCGATCTTCTTCTTGAGAATGGCTTCGAGCGGATGAATCTTGTGCGTGTTCATTGGATGGGCTTCTGTGATTTACGAGGACTGCGAGCGGCGGACGTGGGTTTCGTCGCGACGGAGAGAACTACCTGAAAATGGGGCTTCTTCGTCTCGCGACACGCGATATCCGAAAAACGAACGAGGAGACCCGCACGCGTGAGCAGCTTCGTCAACGACGCGGCGCTGAACCCCGCATGGCGCTCCCCATAGTGCGCCGTGATCTCCTCTTGCTCGTGGGCATCGAGCGCGAGCACGACGACGCGGCCACCTCGACGAAGCACACGCGCGCACTCGTCGAGCGCAAACTTGGGCTTCTCCGTATACGTCAGCGTGTGAAAGAGGAGGACCGAGTCGAACGAGTCTGCGGGGAAGGGAAGTGCGTGAACGTCGGCCTCGAGCGTCTTCACGTTCTCGAAACGCGCGAGGCGCTCCGCCGCCGCGTCGATCATGCGCGGGTTCGTGTCGATGCAGGTGAGCGAACGACAATAGGGAGCGACGAAGGCCGCCGCCGCGCCATCTCCCGATCCCACGTCGAGCACGTCTCCGAGATCGAGGAGCGCAGACAGCGCGACCGCCAATGACTGCCATGTGCGTCCGGGCGAATAGTGCCGCTCCATTTCGCCCGCAAAGGACTCGGGCAATGCGCGCTTGCGCTCTGCATCGAGCGCCGCCAGCCGCTTCTGATCCCCCGCGAGTGTCGGATCGCGATCCTTCGTCGCCGCATCGAGCACCGTCTTCGCGGCCCCCGGAAGTGAATCCTTCGCGAGCAGATAGAACGATCGCTGTCCGTCCCGCCGATCCCGAACGAATCCGCCTTCTCGGAGCCTCGCAAGATGCGTCGACACGCGCGACTGCGACATCCCCGTCACGCGCACGAGATCCGTCACGCTGAGCTCCCGCTCACTCAAGAGCGCACAGAGTCGAAACCGACTCTCGTCGCCCAATAAATTGAGCGTGCTGACATAGGATGAAAGCTCCATATATGCGCCTATCGAGATAAACGGATAGGTCGTTTTGCGACGGAACGCAAGCGGCCGAGAGCGGTGAGCTTCCGATGTCGTTCGGGTCTCGCTGGGCCGAGTGATTAGCGAGTGGTGAGCAACCGTGCGCTGTCGAAACGCCGACCACCGCTAGCCGCCAAATTCCGTCCGGCCCGGCGAACAGGAGTTCGCCCAAGCAAACAACTGCCGAGAGAGCGTAGACGTGTCCGAACTAGCCCCGATTTCGGGCCCTCGCTCCGTCGGGGGCCGAAAATCGGGCGATCGACTACACGATATCGAAAGGATACCCGCCGTCCCCGCGGCGTCAGCCGCCAGCAACCGTGAACGTAGGGCGGACACGTATCCGCTTCGACAACGTGAGAACGTGTCGACGAGGGTGATTGACGCGACCCTCGCCCCGTCGGGGTCGCGCTCAATCGCCCGCTGGCGACTCGCTACACGATATCGAAAGGATACCCGCCGTCGT
>JAHFDV010000102.1:3187-14332 GCA_023248815.1 Myxococcales bacterium | reverse complement strand
TCCATCAAGCTGAAGAGCTCCGAGGTCAACGAGGTCTCGGGCAAGTGGCACGTTTACACGATCATCGAGCTCCCGAAGGCGCCGCCCCTCGCGCACGTGCCGATGAAGTTCGTCTTCACGAAAGAAGCCGTCTTCGAGCGCTCGCTCATCGACGGAAGCGACAAGCCGGTCACGAATCGCCGCACGGAGACGAACCCGCTTCCGAACTTCGAAAGCCTCGACATCGATTTTGCGAACGCGCAGGGGAAGATCTTCAAGGGCACGAACTTCGACTTCGATCTCACGCGCACGCGCGGCTACGAAGCCGGTGAATACAAGCTCGAAGTGCGCACGGCCGACGGAATGGCCGTCGGAAGCAGCGTTCGCATCACGCTTCGCGGCGACAACGACGTCGTCGATCGTCGCAGCATGACCTTCAACGCGAAGAAGAGCGGCGTCGAGAAGATCGGCGACGGTGGCACGGGCGGCGTGCCGAAGGGCGTCGATCCGAACTGGCAGCCCCCGTCACAAGAAGTGACGCCGACGGGAACGGCAGAGCCCTTCATCCCGAAGGACGCCTACGAGAAGACGGATGCCGAGACGATCAAAGAGAAGCCGGGCGGCTGCGGCTGCGATGTCGCGGGAACCTCCGCCACGGTTTGGTCCGGAGCGGCCGGAGCACTCGGCCTCCTTCTTCTCTTCGCGCGACGCTTCTCGCGCAAACACGCGCGCGCGTGAATCCGAAAGAGGCGTTAAAAGAAGCCGAAAGCGGAGAGCTTCGTCCGGTTTACGTCGTCGCGGGAGAAGAGTCGCACTTTCGCGACGAAGTACTTTTCAACATCCGCAAGGCTGCGCTCGGAAGCGGCCTCGCCGACTTCAACGAAGACAAATTCTCGGCGGGCGAAGCATCGATCGATCGCGTGCTTTCTGCCGCACGCATGTTGCCGATGATGGCGAAGCGACGGTTCGTCCTCGTTCGCGGAATCGATCGTTGGGAGACGTCCGAAGGCGACTCGAATCCTTTCGACCTCCTCGCAGAGTACGCCGCGGCGCCCGTCGACTCGACGTGTCTCGTGCTCGTTGCACGCAAAGTCGATGGTCGGCGCAAGCTCATCACGATGGCGAAGAAGCAGGGCTTTCTCGTGACCTGCGATCCTCTTTCGGACCGCGAGCTTCCCCCATGGATTCGCGCGCGCGCCTCGAGTCTCGGGCACGCGATGACGGAGCCCGTCGCCGAATTTCTCGCCGAGCTCATCGGTTCGGATCTCTCGCTCGTGAAGGATGCCATCGAGCGCCTGTCACTCTATGTCGGAGAAAAGACGCCCATTACGGAAGACGCGATCTCGGCCGTCATCGCGCGCGTCCGCACGGACGATGCGTGGGCCGTCGTCGATGCCGTCGGGAACAAGAACTTCGAACGCGCGATCGCGACGTTCCGTGACGCGTTCGATCCGCGGGATCGCGGCTTGCCGCTCCTCGGTGCCGTGGCTTGGTCGATTCGCCAGCTCGCAAAGTTCGATGCCGCGCTCAGCGAAGGAGCGCGTCCGGATCAAGCCGCGCGCGTTGCCGGAGTTCCGCCGTTTCGAGCGCGCGAGGTGCAGGAAAAGGCATCGCGACTCGCTTCCGGCGAAGCTGCTCGCTGGCTCGCGATTCTTGCGGAGACGGATCTCGCGCTGAAGAGCTCGCGACGTCCGCCAGATCTCATCCTCGAAGAGGCGCTCGCCAAGCTTTGCGCATGACGAAATGTGCGTGTGCGCTTCCACTGGGACTGTAGAAAAATACCGTCCGAATTCATCTCGGTAGCGCAAGGGCGCGTCGCGTTTGACGAGCTCTTCGAGAGGACTTAGGTTGACCTAGAGACGGTTGTCCCTAATCAGTAGGCACCTGTCTCAAAGAATAGAAAAAAAGGAGTCCTAGAGATGCACGTCCCCACCCGGGTGATCCGGCCTCAAACGCGAGCGTTGCGCGTTGCCAGCAGCAAGCTTCCGACGCGATTCGGTGAATTCACGACCCACGTCTTTCACGAGGCGACAGAGGTCGGTCAAAAAGAGCACGTCGCGCTCGTCTTCGGCGAAGTCGACGGCTCGGAAGACGTGCCCGTACGCGTTCACTCCGAATGCATGACGAGCGAAGTCTTCGGCTCCTTGAAGTGCGACTGCAAAGAGCAGTTCGACGCAGCGATGGCCTCGATCGCGAAAAATGGAAAAGGCATCGTGCTCTACCTTCGTCAAGAAGGTCGCGGAATCGGGCTCGCCAACAAGATACGCGCGTACGAACTCCAAGCGCAGGGCCACGACACCGTCGACGCGAACCGTCTTCTCGGCTTGCCAGACGACGCGCGTAAGTACGACGTCGCAGCCGACATGCTCGACTCGCTCGAAGTGAAGAGCATCCTCCTCATGACGAACAACCCGGACAAAACGGCGCAGTTGAAGGCGCTCGGTGTCCAGGTGCATGGTCGCATTCCCGTGCACATCACACCGAATCATTTCTCGCGCGGCTATCTCGATACGAAGCGCGAGCGCATGTCGCACGAGCTTCCGGACTACGAGAGCTGCTCGGCAGCGGAGTAAAACTGCTGAGAAGTCGGGGCGAGACTCATCCGGTGAGATGAGTCGCTTTGGCGGAATGTTTCCCTAATTCGCTCCCAACGAAGAGTGCACGGCGTAGTTGTGCAGGTCGTGGTGCACGGCAAGGAGCGAAGTTCCCGTCGGACCGGTCCATGGCGAAGACATGGTGAAGACGGCGTTCGGACCGATGGCGCTGGCCGATGTAATCGTCCAGTTGGCAGGCGCGTTCGTGCCCGTGACCACGTCTCGGACTCCGTGATTTCTGTTGGCGGCGCCGCCCGTGAAGGTCGCAGTCGCTGATCCAGTAACGACCTCGAGATTGATCGCCTCTTCGTCGTAGCCAACGAGTGTGTCGGAGTCGCGAAGCTGTCCGATGAAGCCATCTGCTGCGCCGCCGTGATTGCCGCTCGCGCTGTCCGCAACCGTCGCGTAGCTCACGGTGACGCCCGCAGGGACGGTCTTGCTGAGCGTGATGGTGACAGACGTCGGCGAAGAGATCGTCACGTCGCTGATCGCCAGCGCGGCATTGGTGGAGTCGCGTACTTCGAAGCCTCGCCCCTTCGCCCATGAAGTGTTCGTCGATTGATGTGGAAGCGGAAGCGTCGTGTCCCACTCGAGCGGCGGATTCGGCACGTCGAATTCGACGACGATCGACGACCCGAGGCGCGCTGCGCTCTTCGGCTGGACGGGCTTCCACACTTTGTTTTGGTTGACGACGAGGTCGAAGACTTCGGCGTACTTCTCTCCCATCCGCCGGTGACCTGGCGCCGGAAAGTGGAGCCCGTCGGGTGAGTATGCGTACTGATATTTCGGACCGACACAGACGATGCGTTGCGGATACGCGAGAGCTGCGTTCCACGACTGAATCGCCGAGCTTCCGAGGACGGCCGTCGCACTCTGCTGCGTGAGCAACATCGGGATGTCACGCGTCTGACCCGTGATCGCTTTGAGATCGGTGTTGTAGTCGTCGATGAAGACTTTGAGTGCTGCTGCGTATTCACCGTTCGAAGAGATCGCGTCGGATTCGCCGTGCGTGAGGACGACGGCGCCATAGCCGAAGGTCTTCCCCGCCGCTGCGGCGAGCGTCTTGAACGCTCGAGCTTCGGCGAGTCCTGCGTTGTAGGAGCGACTTCCGCTCGCTTTGTCGATCATCGCGAGCGGGCGTCCGCTCCACCCCACCGCCGAATGGAGTGTCAGGTAATCGAGTGACGTGCGCTTCTTGAAGAGCGTCGTGATCTCGTTCGCCATGCCAGAGTGGGGCGTCTCGCCGACGAGGTTGTTCGGATAAGAACTATCGGTATATCCCGGGCCCGACCCCGCACTGGTTTCACGGATCTTTTCGGTCAGGGGCACGATCGAATAGTTCGGGGTGCCGCCGGAGAGTGGATATTTCGGGTCGGGACCGTTGTCGACGAGCTTGCCGTTGTTGAACGGCTGCACCGTGCTGATCAGAGACGTGGCCGTGACCCCTACGGCATTGCTCTGCCCCGTTCCGATGATGCCCACCCAATCGAAGGGCGGCTTGTCGAGTGGCTTGCCGCCATCGAGGTTGGCGTCGCTCGATGTCGCGCCGTCTTCGAGACAATTACCCGAGGCGCACGCATCCGTGCCGCCATCACGCGAAGGCTTGTTGGGATCGTCGTAGTCCGGAAGGTCGTGCGCATCGTAGACGGCAGAGGTGCACTCGCCCGTGTTTGCGTCGCACGTCTTCTGATCACCGCAGGTCGAGTTCACGCTTCCGTCCGTCGTGAGCTCGACGAGATGCGTGCACTTTCCAGACAATTGAATCGGCAAGAAGGCGACGCGATCCGTCGGGACTTGGAGCACGATCGCATCACGCCGATCCAGTGGAGCGCCCTCGAGCCACGCCGAGACGACGATCTTCGTCGTCGCCGTTGGGTCTCCGTTCGAGACGATGCTGATGGTGTTCGGGAGTGTCGTCCCGGGAAGAAGAAACTCGTTCTGAAAGAGGATTTTCTTATCGTTCGAGACCTGGAGCTTGATGACGTCGGGCGAGATCGTTCCGTCCGTGCTTATCTGGACGACGAGCCCTCCGCGCTCCGGCAATGTCTTCGCGCTACATGCCGCAATGATGCCGAGCGACGCGAGAGCAGAAAGGGCGAAACGTCGCTGAATCATCGGTCAGCAAACTCTGCCCGCGCGGAACGAGGGCGTCAAGAAGCGCGCTTTCTCTCGATTAGAACGTCCCGGTCGCACTGAGGCCGCCTGTTTTCGTTTTTGGATCCACGAGCGGCGCGAAGGCGAGTTGCGGTGCGACCGCCTTCACCACGTCATGCCGCGCGAGCGCCACGTCGTCGATGATGATAGCGCCGAGCACCGCCCCCAAAACGAGCTCAGGACGTTCCGTGAGGATGGCTGCGAGGGGCATCCCGAGGCGCAGTCCAACCGACGCGGCCGCTTTGCCCCCTTCTCCGTGTGCTGCGTGAACGATGGCAGGGCCGACCGCATACATGCCGAGACCCGAGACGAGGAGGATGCCTCCGGCTTTGCCCGCACCATCTCCTCCGTTGTAAAGGTCCGCAATAACGAGCATGCCTCCCACGAGCGTGCTCGCGGCGGCGCCTGCGTCCATCCCGAGCATCGGCCCGCCGTACCACTCCGACACCGTCCTCGTTTGCAAAGGAATCGATGTCGTCTGAGCGCGCGGAGCTGGAGAGACTGGCGCGGGCGCCGCGGGAGCCGCAACGTGAACCTCCGGATAGACGCCCTCCGGAAGATCATAACAAACCGACACGCACGTATTCTTGTGCGCCGGTGCTGGCAGGGGCGGAGAAGGCGGGGGTGGTGGCGGTGGAACAATCGGCGCAGCCACAACAGGAGGCGCAATGGTCTCGGGCGTGAGTAGCGGCGTCGTCCAATCCGCGTGCGCGGCTTTCGACGCGCTCAAGAAGGCAATCGCCACGATGGTCGAGGAAGCAATGAAACGCATCTTCATGCCTTCACTCAATGCAGCGCCCCGGCCAAACGACGCGATGGCCCGAAATCTCCAAATACCTTGCGGTTTCAAACGGTGTGGCTCAAACCGCGTGAACGCGCGGTCACACGCGTGAACGAGTCGGCACGGCTCACCGCTGTGAACGAATCATCTTCGACGGCCGCGCGGCAACAATCCTAGGCGGTAGTTCGCGTCGCTCTTCTTGCGGCTCTCGCAAAATTTCCGAAGCGACCGAAGCTGCTCGTAGATCGCGGGCAGCTGCGATTCTTCGGCTTCGCGCGCGTCGAGCGCCATCTCGCGCAAGGTCGAGAGCTCGTGCGGTTGCGCGATCTCTTTCAGCTCGACGAGAGCGATCTCGATTTCTTCTGAGAGCTCTTCGCGTTTCATCGGCGGGCGTCCTTCGAACAGAACGACAGAGTAGGGGTCGAGCTCTTCTGCGTAAAGGGCAAGTGACGGTAGACAATTGGAATCTCCGCTGTTCACGCGCATTCGCCAGCTCCCTGGGGGCAGGCGCACACTCGAACGCACTCCTTCGGCAACGAGGACGAGAAAAAGCGGCGGATTCGCATTCTTGAAATACATGCCGAGTGCACGCTTTTCGGGTTTCTCCCAGTCGGCAGCTTGCATGGGCTTTCCGTCGAGCTTTCGCCACTCGACGTTCGCCGCGCGCGGTCCATCGAAGAACGCGAGCGAGTCGAAACGCTCTTTGCGGATCCGCAAGAGGCCTGCAACGAAGTCGAACATGTCACTGCCGCGTTGATCTTTTTCCGCAAGAGACCAATCGAGCCAGCTCGTTTCATCGTCTAGGCAGTAGGCGTTGTTGTTCCCGCCTTGGGTGCGCAATAGCTCGTCGCCCGCGACCAACATGGGCACTCCTGGAGACAGGAGCAATGTCGCGATCAAGCTTCTTGCATGACGAAGACGCGCGCGAACGATGGCGAAATCGTCGGTTTCACCTTCGACGCCGAAGTTGATGCTCGCGTTGTCGTTGCCACCGTCGCGATTGTTTTCGCCGTTCGCGAGGTTGTGCTTCTCGGCGTAGCTCACCAGATCGTAGAGCGTGAAGCCGTCGTGCGCCGTCACGAACTCGATGCTCGCAATGCGGTCACGCTTCGGAAACATGTCGCGCGAGCCCGTGAGAGCGCGTCCGAGGTCTCCGAGATAAGGAGCATCCCGATTCCAAAAACGACGCACGGTGTCGCGGTAGACGCCGTTCCATTCGAAGAAGCCGTTCGGAAACTCGCCGTAGGCAGAGACGACACCGGAGACGTCCCACGGCTCGACGATCCATTTCACGTTGGCGAGAGCAGGATCGTTCTTCATCGCTTCGAAAAACGAAATGTCGAACCCATCGACGTTTCCCAAGGATCCCGTCCGCGCGAGAACGGGCGCGAGGTCGAAGCGGAAGCCGTCGACCCCGAGCACGTTGTGAAGGTAACGAAGTGACTCGAGGACGAGCTCACGCACGATCGCATCTTGAAAGTCGAGCGTGTTGCCGCAGCCCGTCCAATCGACGAAACTGCCCCCGAGCCCGAGTCGGTAATACGTGCGGTTGTCGAGACCGCGGTAAGAGAGGAGCGACCCGCCGCGTCCGCCCTCCGCGGTATGATTGAAGACGACGTCGAGCACGACCTCGAAGCCGCGCGCATGGAGCCGGCGAACCATCTCGCAGAACTCGTTGCGAACGTTGGCGGGATCGAGAGCGAAGCGCGGATCGAGCGCAAAATACGAGATCGGGTTGTAGCCCCAGTAGTTCGTGAGGCCGCGTTCGACGAGCGCGCGTTCCGAGACGTGAAAGTTGACGGGCAAGAGCTCGAGCGTCGTCACGCCGAGCGCGCCGAGGTAGTCGAGCACTGGCTCACTCGCGAGCCCGACGAACGTGCCGCGTTGTTCGGCGGGGATCTTTTCGAGAAGCTTCGTGAAGCCTCGCGCGTGGAGCTCATAGAGCACGGTTTTTTCCCACGGCACATTGGGCCTTTGGAACGTTCCGAGAGAATCATCCGTAGTGACGACGGCTCGCGGAACGAACGGCGCCGTATCGCCGAGGCGCGCCTCACGAGTCGGGTCCAAGTAGATCGAAGAGTGATGGGTGACGTTGCCTTCGACCTCACGCGCATAAGGGTCCAGAAGGAGCTTGTTCTCCAAGAAATAGTGCCCCTGCGCGGGATCGAACGGTCCCGAGGCGCGGAATCCATAACGCGTGCCGACCGCGGCTCCGGGGACATGCCCGCGAAACGTTTCTTGGTCGATGCGATCGAGCGCTACGCGCTCTTCTTTGCCGTGATCGAAGATCGCGACGGAGATCTTCGTCGCGTGTCGAGATCGGACGGCGAATTCGATGCCTCCGTTTCTCGGGTGCGAACCGAGCCGAACGGGGATCATAAGCGAGCGGTGGCGTCCGCGGATTGGACGAGGAACGCGAGACGCTCGCGCATCTCTGCATCTTCTTCGAGCTCACCGATGGAACGCGGAAGGCGCCACGACCAGTTGGCCTCCGAGATCGTTCCTGGCGTGTTGATACGACCGCGCGAACCGATGACTTCCTGAAGGAGCGTGAGCGCGAGATCCGAGCCGCTCGAAAGAAGATGGCGCATTTGGGCTTGCCAGAGCGGGGTCCCCTTGGTGTCTGGGGAAATGCTCATCGCGGAAGAGAGCGCATTGCGCTCGTCTTGGTTGAACTCGTCCCACCATGCAGTGATCGGCGCCGTGTCGTGCGTGCTCCACGTGACGACGCTGTCGCGCGGGAAGTTGGCCGGGTTGCGATAGAACATGTCGTCGCGTTCCCAGGGAATGACGCGATACCCGGGCATCCCGAGGCGTGCCATCGAAGCGCGAACGAAGGGCGGGATGACGCCCAAGTCTTCGGCGATGAGCTCCATCGGCGCTGCAGCTTCACGAAGAGCATTGAGAACACGCTCTCCGCGCCGCTCTTGCTCACCTTCGTCCTGCGGGTCGAACACGCCCAGCTCATTCGGCTTGCGAACGTACTGGCGATAGAGGCCCACCAAGTGATCGATTCGAATCGCGTCGAAGAGGTCGCGTTCACGTTGCGTACGCTGACGCAGCCACGAAAGATCTTCTTTATCCATCGCGTAAAAGTCATAAGGCGGAAGTCCCCAATCCTGCCCGTCACGACTGAAGTCGTCGGGGGGCGCGCCGAGCGATACGCCGTGCTGGAAGAGGTCGGGACGCGCGAAGACATCGGCACTCTCGCGACTGACGACGAACGGAAGGTCGCCCATGAGCTGCACACCGCGCTTTGCGAGCTCGCTTCGAGCTTTCTTCCATTCGAGATCGAGGAGCCACTGCGAATAGCGAATGAGATAGAAGCGATCTTGAAGTGGTGCGAACGGCGCGAAGTCGGCGTCGCGTGCGCGCGGATCCCAGTTGCGCCACGACCACGCGTCTTCGACGTTGGCGACCGAGGGATCGCGCGTCTCATAGAGCTCGCGTGCGACGACGTAGCGCGCGAAGGGCTCGAGCCATTCCGTGATGGGCGAGGAAGGCGTCGCGCGACGGAGCAAAGTCTTCGAGGCTCGCGACCGGCAAGAAGATCGGGTCGAGAGCGAAGGCGGTCATTGCTCCGTAGGGACTCGTCTCCGACGCGGGCAGCGCGTGCACCGGCAGCGTCTGAAGCAGAGAGACGCCGGCATGTTTGAGCCAACCTCCGGCCGCGACGAGATCGGGGATCTCGCCGATTCCCCAACCTGTGGTCGTTTTCAGAGAGAAGAGAGGAAGCGTAACGCCCAGGGTTCGTCGCACGCGCGCACCATACATTCCGAGGCGGCCCCCTCAAATCTCAACGAGCAGGCGGACGCGGGATCCTCGACCGCGAAGGGTTTTCGAAGACGTTTCAAGCGCATGAGTTGTGCTTACTTTTCGGTAGGTGTCGGGGGTTTCACCCGAGAAAGCGCCCACCCACCACATGGTGGCACGGTACCTGTAAGACATAGGTACCAAGACCATGAGAAACCGAATCGAATCGTCGAAATCTTCTGAGGTTTCAGCACAGTCGGATCGCTCCCGTGAGTTCTCGCTGATCCAGCGGTGGGGCTTCGCTCTGGTTTCTCTCCTCGCCCTTCCCCTCGTCGCCTGCGCGGCAGAGTCCGAAACGACGGTCGCAGACGACTCGGCGATCTACGGCGGCTCCCTCGATCAAGACAACTCGTCCGTGGTCGCCCTTCGCGTTCAATGGCCCGACAAGACGGAGCTCTGCTCGGGGTCGCTCATCGCCCCGAACGTCGTCCTCACGGCACGTCATTGCGTCTCGCAGCAGCTCGTTCCGCTCATTCAGTGCGACGAAAACGGCAAATCGTTGAACGGCGACCAGCTCGGCGGCGATGTCGAAGCTGCGCAAATCAAGATCTACTCGAACGACAGCGCCGAAATCGCGAAGACGGAGTCGGCCCGGGGCCGCAAGATCTTCCATCCGACGGGTTCCGCTCTCTGCAACGCAGACATCGCGATCGTCGTTCTCGACAAAGCGATCAAGACGACGGAACCCCTCCCCGTTCGCCTCGACGGCAAGGTCGCGGCTTCGGAGTCGCTCCGCATGGTCGGCTACGGCAAAAACGATCTCGGTTCGTCGCTCGGCACGCGCGTCAGCCGCGATCGCGTTGGCGTTCTCGCAACGGGCTCCGGCATCTCCGAGTACAACACGGCACTCGGCGAGCACGAGTTCGAAGTCGGTCTCTCGAGCTGCAACGGCGATTCTGGCGGCCCCGCCATCAGCGAGCAGACGGGCGCTGTCGTCGGAGTCGTTTCGCGCGGCGGCAATTGCTCTTCGGACTACGGCCACGTTTACACGTCGACGTCGGGCTTTGCGTCGATGTTCGAAGCGGCCTTCAAGTTCGCAGGCGGCCATCCCATCGGCGAGACCAAGACGCTTTCTGCGGACGAACCCGATACCGATGGCGATGTCGCGCAAGCGAGCGGTTGCTCGGCGACGACGACGCCGATGAGCTCGACCACGGCTGGCGCGGGCTTCGCGATTGCACTTGCCGCGCTTTTCGCCCGCCGCACGCGCAAGGTTCGCGCGTAAAGTAACATCGCTCACATGGCGGAAGAACCTCGCGACACCGCGATTGCGCTCGGCGCATTCGACGCCATTCATCTCGGGCATCAACGCATCATCGAAGAGACGAACGCGCCGGCGGCACGCGGGAACCTGCGAAGGTTGGTCGTCACGTTCGAGCCGCATCCGCGAGGCGTTCTCGGAGGTGAAGCTCCCGCGCGACTGACGACGGTCGAAGAGCGCGCGCGCCTCGTGGCGTTGCTCGGTGAAGGTCCGTTGGCTCCATCGCTGCACGTGCTCCGTTTCGACGAAGCGCTGGCGAATACTACGGCGCGCGATTTTGCGAAGATGCTGAGAGACGATCTGCGCGTGAGGTTCATCGTCATTGGCGAGAATTTTCACTTCGGACGCGGGCGCGAAGGCGATTGCAGGCGACTCGCCGAGTTCGGGGCCGAGCTCGGTTTCGAAGTCGTCACTCTCGGGCTCGAGGCTTCGCACGGCGAAACGATTTCGAGCTCGCGGATTCGTGCACTCCTGCAGGCTGGCGACGTGCGCGGCGCGCGCGAGCTTCTCGGGCGAAGCTACGCGCTCAATGGGGTCGTCGAACACGGACTCGAGCGCGGCAG